>NZ_JBSGJD010000533.1:0-1145 GCF_053605405.1 Amycolatopsis sp. NPDC003861 | reverse complement strand
AACGCCACATTGGGGCGCATGAGCCGGGACGCCACAAACGGCTGATTTTCGGCCGAACGCGTCGCGAACGGCCCGTTCGCGACGCCCTGAGCTGGCTTTTCACCGGCGAGTGCGCTGATCCTTGGAAGCGTGAAGAGGGGAATCTGGGCACGGCACCCACTCGTTGCCGGCCACAAAGACAATCCGGCTGTCGTCCGCACCGCCGAACTCGAGGAGATCGGCATGAGACGCAGCAGCGTCTATCGCCGCTGCCTGCCCGGTGGTCCCTGGCGACGGCTGTTGCCGGGAATCATCTTGCTGCATCCGACCGAGCCGAACGACGAACAGCGCTTGCAAGCGGCACTCATCCGCGGCGGCGCCTCGGCGGTGCTCACCGGACTCTGGGCGTTGCGAAGACACGGGCTGCGGGAATTCCCGCAGCCCGACGATGTGCACATCCTCGTCCCGGACGAGCGCGAGATCACCAGTAGCGGCTTTGTCGTCGTCGAACGGACGACCCGGCTGCCCGACTCGATCATGCGAGACGGACTACCTGTCGCGCCGGTGTACCGAGCCGCACTCGATGCGGTACGCCGCTTCCGGGACTTCGACACCGTGCAGGCACTGCTTGCGGAGGCCGTACAGCGCAGGCGTTGCACGCCGGAACAACTCGACAAGGAGCTCCGCCTCGGCAGCCAACGCGGTTCGGCTTTGGCCCGACGAGCCCTCCAGGCGATCCTCGGCGGCGCGGAATCGGTTGCCGAGGCCGAAGCCTGGGAGATCTGGAAACTCGCTGAGCTGCCACCGGCCGAATGGAACGTCCGGATCTTCGACGAGCAAGGCGAATTCATCGCCAAGCCGGACGCGTGGTGCGACGACATCGCGTTCGCCTGGGAGATCGACTCCCGCAAGTGGCACAGCGAGGGAACCGGCTACTCCGACACCCTGGCCCGGAACGCCCGGTACACCGCGGCCGGGATCACCTTCCTGCAGACGTTGCCGATCCACCTGCGGACCGAGCCGGACCGGGTGATCGCCGACCTGCGCTCGGCCTACGCGGCGGCGCAACGGCGCCCTCGTCCACCAGTGAGCTGCCGCCCTTAGCTCGCCACAAGCGCCCCAATGTGGCGTTGGTTGCGTCCAGCGCACCCAATGTGGCGTTCGGT
>NZ_JBSGJD010000532.1:0-1149 GCF_053605405.1 Amycolatopsis sp. NPDC003861 | reverse complement strand
CGACTTGGTCGTCGTGGCCAGGGTCCGGGCCGCCGCCCGCCCCAAACTCGACGGCGCCTGCTCGGATTCCACCGGGTCGGTGACAGTCACAACGAAACCCCAATCACTGGTAGCGGGGATTGGTGGCGTGCCAGGTGAAGCCGCCGCCCATCCAGGAACGGACACCCACGAGGAAGCGCTGCAGCTCCGGCGACGGCACGGCCAGCAGCTCCCGGTGGCCGTCCTCGAACTCGTGGACGATCTTGTTGTGCAGCTCGACGGTGGCCTCCACCGCCTCCTCGACCGGGCAGTCCCGGTCGGCGGCGATCTGCAGCACCATGTTGCAGACCGGTTTCTCGTCGGCCGCGTCCTTGGCCACCGAGTGCAGGTCGTTGACCAGCACCGACGCCGTCCCGGCCCGCATCATCGCCTCGCGCACGCGCGGGTCGTAGTAGAACGGAGCGGCCAGCTCGTAACCGCCGACGGCGTCGACCAAGGTCATCGACGTGTAAAAGCTGTCGTGCTGGCGGGCCGCCAGGTACTCCCACGCCGGTGGGTACCGCCCGGTGTGGCGCCACGCCGCGTAGGCGTCCCAGCTGACGAACATCGAGAACGTCGCGTAGCAGACCCGCTGCACGAGCACCGGCGAGCCGTGCCGGCCCAGGTGGCCGATCGCCGAGTGCAGCCCGACGAGGATCGGGTCGCTGCGCAACGCCTCCTCCAGCGGAGGGGTGAACTCCCCGGCCGGGGCGACCGGGTCCATGGCCGCCATCACCAGCGCCAGGCGCGGCGGGAGCTCGGTCGGCGCCGCGCCGAGCGTGCTGTCGTCGGCGTAGTAGTCGTCGGCCGCCCACCAGACCGCGTTGAGCTGCGCGGCGACGAGCAGCCGGTCCGGGTCGTCGCAGTCGGTGTGGGCGAGCATCGCCAGCCAGCCGAACCCGGCGCCGGCGATCTGCTCCAGGCCCTTGCCGGTGAACCCGCAGTCCGCTGCCCAGGCGACCAGCCGCCGGTCCACTTCGGCGGCCAGGCCGTCGTCGACCCGGCCCTGGACCGGGCAGTACAGCGGCGACGCGCTGCCGTCACCCCACGGCAGGTACGCGTACGCCGGGTCCGGCCCGGGCGCGGGCGCGAACTGGGTCGCGATCCGCGCCGCCGACGTCCCGAGCCCGA
>NZ_JBSGJD010000531.1:0-1158 GCF_053605405.1 Amycolatopsis sp. NPDC003861 | reverse complement strand
ACTACGGCCGGTGGTACCGCGTCAAGGCGGGAAAGCGTGCCTTGACCCGGCACCACCGTCCGCGTGCTGGCTTCGGATCGGGGTGGCGGGGCAGGACTGGGCGGGGTGCCGGTCTGGCGTCCGCGTTCCGTTTCGGTCGGTGGGGCAGCCGAGCCCGGCACTCCGACTTCGTCGCAGGACCCGCCCTCCCGAGGGGGCCGGTCCCAGGTCCAGCCTATCGGCTGCACCCGACGAAAAGCCGGGAAACCGCAGGTGAGGGCCCCACCGTCCACAGCCCGCCCGGGTTGTGGACAGCTCAGCCAGATCGCCGACAGCTCGGCTCCGAGAGACTCGTCACACCTGGTAGTCGTAGAGCGTCGGTCGCCCACCCGAACTCGGCAGGTTCGCCGGTGAGCGCAAGTGGTTGCGCCCCGAATCCACCGTTCGCAGCGTGGTTGCCAGCAGCTCCGAGAACTCCGCCAGCTTCCCGTCCACGTACGCGTCGCAGTCCGCGCGCTGGCGGTCCGCCTCCGCGTGGGCCTCGTCCACGATGCGGGCCGACTCGGCGTGGGCCGCCTGGACCACCTCGGTCTGGGCCACCAACCTGGCCTGCTCGGCCCGGCCGTCCTCGATGGCGCGGTCGTACGCGTCGCGGCCTGCCTGGATCATGCGCTCGGACTCCGCGCGGGACCGGTCCGTGAGGTTCTGGTACTCCGCCTGGCCCGCCGCCACCGTGCGGTCCGCCTGGTCGTGGGCGTCGGCGAGCATCTGCTCCGCCCGAGCCCGCGCGTCGGCGAGGATGCGCTCCGCCTCGTCCGTCGCGTCGGCGATCGCGCGCTCGGCCTCGGCGTTCGCGCCCGCCACCGTTTCGCCCGCTTCCTTGCGGGCCGCGTGGATCAGGTCGTCGCGCTTGTCGAGGACGTCCTGGGCGTCGTCGATCTCCGCCGGCAGTGCGTCGCGGACGTCGTCGAGGAGCTCCAGCACGTCGCCGCGGGGTACGACGCAGCTGGCCGTCATCGGGACGCCGCGCGCCTCCTCGACGATGGTCACGAGCTCGTCGAGCGCCTCGAAAACCCGGTACACGGCAACTCCAATCCCCTGTCGCTGTGGACCAGTCTGCCCGCATCCGGCGCCGAAGCGGTGAACGCGACCGGCGCCGGGCGTGTCCCCCTGGACCAC
>NZ_JBSGJD010000530.1:0-1185 GCF_053605405.1 Amycolatopsis sp. NPDC003861 | reverse complement strand
CCATCACCTCCTACCTCATCAGCGCCTACCACTCCGCCGCCGTCCTCGTCCCCGACGCCCTCGGCGCCCTCGACGACGTCCAGGTCGGTCGCTGATGACCACGATGAACACGCGCATCGCCGCCCGTCCCCTGGCGGACGTCCTCGCGTGGAGCAAGGGGCTTGTGGAGCCGGCGTTGCGGACGGCCGCCGAGCGGCTGCCCGAGGCGATGCGGCGGATCGCCGCCTACCACTTCGGCTGGCAGGACGCGGCCGGGCGCCCGGCGGCCGGCGACGGCGGCAAGGCGCTGCGGCCCGCGTTGGTCTTGCTGTGCGCGGAAGCCGCGGGCGGGGAGGTGGCCGATGCCGTGCCCGCCGCCGTCGCGGTCGAGCTGGTGCACAACTTCTCGTTGCTGCACGACGACGTCATGGACGGCGACACCACCCGCCGTCACCGCGCGACGGCGTGGACGGTGTTCGGCACCGGGCCGGCGGTGCTGGCCGGGGACGCGTTGCTGAGCCTGGCGTTCGAGGTGCTCGCGCCGAGCGGAGCGGCGAACGCGAAGGTGCTGTCGGCGGCGACACTGGCCCTGCTCGAAGGCCAGGCCGCGGACCTGGACTTCGAGCAGCGCGACGACGTCACCCCCACCGAGTGCGTACGGATGGCGGAGGGCAAGACGGCGGCCCTGCTGGGCGCGTCCTGCACACTCGGCGCGGCCTTCGGAACGGCCGGCGCAGACCGCTTCGGCGCGTTCGGCCGCGCGGTGGGCCTGGCGTTCCAGCACATCGACGACCTGCTCGGCATCTGGGGCGACCCGGCCGTCACGGGCAAGCCGGTGTACTCCGACCTCCAGAACCGCAAGAAGTCCCTGCCGGTGGTGACGGCCCTGTGTTCGGGCACCCCCGCCGGCGCGGACCTCGCCACCCTCTACACGCGCCGCGACCCCCTGGACGAAACCGACCTCGCCCGCGCGGCCTCCCTCGTCGACGCCGCGGGCGGCCGCCAGTGGAGCCAGGCCCAGGCGGAAGCGTTGCTGGCCAAGGCGTTGCGCGACCTCACCACCGCCGCCCCACCTTCCCGGGCCACCGCCGAACTCGCCACCCTGGCCCGCCTCATCACCACCCGCACCCACTGACCCCGTAACTCGCGTGATCAGGAACGTAACTCGCGTGTTTGAAGCCGTAACTCGCGAGATCCGGCTTCAAA
>NZ_JBSGJD010000529.1:0-1202 GCF_053605405.1 Amycolatopsis sp. NPDC003861 | reverse complement strand
CTCTTTCC
The DNA here is from genome assembly GCF_053605405.1 of Amycolatopsis sp. NPDC003861. Taxonomy (NCBI): domain Bacteria; kingdom Bacillati; phylum Actinomycetota; class Actinomycetes; order Pseudonocardiales; family Pseudonocardiaceae; genus Amycolatopsis; species Amycolatopsis sp. NPDC003861. The sequence continues at coordinate 1,194 of NZ_JBSGJD010000529.1, read as the reverse complement.
CCACCCCCCCCTCTCCCTATCTGGCCCCCCTCTTCTTCCACCGCCGGTGGCTGCGCTTAACAAATCACCCCCGGCCCCCCCCCGGCGGGCGGGCGCCCTTTTCCCCTGCCCGAAAGGAAAACCGATGAAGGCACTCGTGTACGACGGTCCGGGACGGCGCAGCTGGACCGACCACGCCGATCCCGAGCTCACCGCGCCCACCGACGCGATCGTCCGGGTCGACGCGGTCACCATCTGCGGCACCGACCTGCACATCCTCAAGGGCGACGTGCCCGAGGTCGAACGCGGCCGGATCCTGGGCCACGAAGCGGTCGGCACGATCGTCGAGACCGGATCCGCCGTCACCGGCGTCAAGGCCGGCGACAAGGTGCTGGTGTCCTGCATCTCGGCCTGCGGCCGGTGCGAGTACTGCCGGAAGGCCGCCTACGGCCAGTGCCTCGGCGGCGGAGGTTGGATCCTCGGGCACACGACCGACGGCGTCCAGGCCGAATACGCGCGCGTCCCGTTCGCCGACACCTCGACGCACGTGCTGCCGTCCGGGGTGAGCGACGAGTCGGCGCTGATGCTGGCCGACATCGTCCCGACGTCGTACGAGGTCGGCGTCCGCAACGGCGGGGTGAAGCCGGGTGACACGGTGGTGATCGTCGGGGCCGGGCCGATCGGGCTGGCCGCGATCACCAACGCCCAGCTGTTCGCCCCCAGCACGATCATCGTGGTCGACAAGGAACCGGCCCGCCTCGACGCGGCGAAGTCCTTCGGCGCGGACGTGCTGGTGCAGCCCGGTGACGCGGCGGCCGCGGTGGCCGAAGCGAGCGGTGGGCTCGGCGCGGACGTCGCGATCGAGGCGGTCGGCATTCCGGAAACGTTCGAGCTGTGCACCCGCCTGGTCCGGCCGGGCGGCCACGTGGCGAACGTCGGCGTGCACGGCGCGCCGGCGACGTTGCACCTCGAGGAACTGTGGATCAAGAACGTGACGATCACGACCGGCCTGGTCGACACGGCCAGCACGCCGATGCTGCTGCGGATGCTCGCGGCGGGCCGGCTGGACACGAGCCGGTTCGTCACGCACCGGTTCGGGCTCGACGAGGTGGACGAGGCCTACGACGTCTTCGCCCACCCGCAGGACAGCAACGCGCTGAAGGTCGCGCTGTTCCGCAGCTGAGTCCACGAAGAAGCGGCCACCGTCCGGCTTGG
>NZ_JBSGJD010000528.1:0-1221 GCF_053605405.1 Amycolatopsis sp. NPDC003861 | reverse complement strand
GGGGGGGGGGCGGGCGCCCGCTCGCGCGCGGCGGGGCGCCCTGCCTGGTCGGCCCCCCCGGCCGCTAGCTGCTGGCCCCCCTCCCCGACGCCGCCCCGCGCGGCCGCCAGCGCCGCCGGGTCCAGCGCGCCGCCGAGCCGGACGGCCAGCGGGATGGTGTAGCCCGCGCTTTCGAGGCGGTTCAGGAACCACATCCGGGTCTGCGCGTGGGACAGCGGGATCCGCTCCGGCCGCGTGAGCTTCCGGAACCCGGCGCCCGCCTGGCCCGCGGAGATCAGCCGGCCGGCGAGCCGGCTGACCGTCCGCGCTTCGAACAGGTCGCGAATGGACAGCTGGGCGTCCAAAGCGGACCGGACCCGGCTCACGACCGAGTTGGCCAGCAGGGAATGCCCGCCGATGGTGAAGAAGTCGTCGTCGATCCCGACTTCCGGGACGCCGAGGACGTCGGCCCAGATCTCGCACAGCGTCGCCTCGACCGGGGTGCGCGGACCGCGGGCGGCGGTGCCGGTGTGCTGTTCCGGTGCGGGCAGCGCCTTGCGGTCGATCTTGCCGTGCGCGGTCAGCGGAAAGCGGTCGAGGACGACGTACGCGCCGGGGACCATGTACGCCGGCAGCTGCTCGCTCAGCTGCGAGCGCAGTTCCCCGGCGGTGGCGGTGCCGGTGACGTAGGCGACGAGCCGCCGGTCGTTGCCGGTGCCGTGCACGGTGACGACCGCTTCCCCGACACCCTCGTGTGCGGCGAGGGCGGTTTCGATCTCGCCGAGTTCGATGCGGTGCCCGCGAATCTTGACCTGGAAGTCGCGGCGCTCCACGAACTCCAGCTGACCGTCCGGGCGCATCCGGACCCGGTCGCCGGTGCGGTACATCCGCGTGCCCGGCTCGCCGAAGGGGTCGGCCACGAACACCGCCGACGTCCGGACCGCGTCACCCACATAGCCCCGGCCGACCACCAGGCCGCCGACGAACAGCTCGCCGATGGCCCCCACGGGCACCGGACGCAGCTCGTCGCCCAGCACGTAGAGCCGCGAATTCCGCACGGCGTGACCGATCGGCACCACCTCGACGCCGGACCGGATCACCGCGTGCGTCACGTCGTCCGAGCACTCCGTCGGGCCGTAGGCGTTCACCAGCGGCACGTCCGGGAACCGCGCAAACCACCGCGTGCACAGGTCCGGCGGCAGCGCCTCACCGGTCACCACCAGCCAGCGCAGCCCCGAAACA
>NZ_JBSGJD010000527.1:0-1234 GCF_053605405.1 Amycolatopsis sp. NPDC003861 | reverse complement strand
CAGGCCCTCGGCCTGCCCTTAACGCCTGGCCTAGGGAGTAGGGGCCCCGAATACAAGGGTGGGGCCTCAAATTATTTTTGGCCACGCTTTTCGGTCAAAAATAATTTGGGGTGCCCTTGTATTTGGGGGGACGACCGATACAATTTCGGGGCCACCCACCACCCACGGACGCGACGAAGCATGGGAAGGTTCCCCTGTGCCGGTGTGCGCTAGACGCAGGCGCCCGACCGGCCGAGACTGTGCCTCCTGCAGTGGCACGGTGGGGCTCGTGGCCTGCAGGTATGCTGCTGGCAGCGCTCCGTGGGCTTGTTTGGGCCTTGTGGCGGAGCGTCAGCGGGCCGCCGCGAGTTTTGCGGCTTGCCACTTCGGTGGCGTGGCCCTTCGGGGCTGCTGCGGCGGTACCGCGCCCTTCTCCTCGCTCGCCGGCTGTCGCCGTAGACACGCTCGACGCTGTCGGTCGTCCTGTCAGCGGCGTAAGCGCTGCCTCGTCGGCGCGGCCCGGTGGCGCCCGTGTCGCGGGTAGGCTGAGCGGTAGAACCGCAGCCCTCCCCCGCGCGGGAGGTGCGTCATGGTTGAACGTCAAACAGCAGGTTCCGGGCGGAAGCGCCGGTCGTCGGCGACGCTGGCGCGCCTGGAGGCGGCGCGGCGGCGCCGCTCGGAGCAGTTGGAGCGCGAGCGTGAGAACGAGCGACGGGTTGATGCAGCGCTGGGGCCGTTCGCGGAAGCGGTGACGGCGATCGAGGCCGTAGAGCGCCGGCGTGAGGATCGGATCGCCGCGCTGAGCGCGCAGCTGGATCGGAAGCTGGCCGAGCTGGACAGGCAGCGCGCGGCGAGGGCTGCGGAGTTCGAGCGAGCAGCCGAGCAGGTCCGCGCGGACGCAGAGATGGAGATCGGCGAGTGGCGCGCGGTGATGGCGACTTCGGTCGCTGAGATCCGCGCGGCGGATGTCGGGGCAGGGGAGACAGCGGTGTTGCTGGGGATCTCGGCGAAGGCGGTGACCGCGTTGTCGCGCGGCGCCGCGGCGTCGGAAGCCGGCAAGCAGCGGAGTGACGGCGCGACTGCGGATGCAGGCCCAATGGACGCCTCGCCGATTGGGAATCCGGCAGCTGGGAAGCCGGTGGACGAGCAGGATGTGTCGTCGGAGACGAGACCATATTCGGAGGTGGATGTTCCGGCGGACTGATCGGCTGGGCAGGCCGGGCACGAGAAGAGGGGCGGTGGCACCGTCAGGTGC
>NZ_JBSGJD010000526.1:0-1234 GCF_053605405.1 Amycolatopsis sp. NPDC003861 | reverse complement strand
AACGCGGGTTCTAACCCGCGTTACCACTCACGACCGGGGTGGCTGGCATTGTCGACAAGTCGGTGCTCGGCTTCCCTCGGGTGGCCACCCTTCCCGTAAGAGGATCTTGCGCACTTCCGCCGCCACCGCGCATGGTGACGATCGAACGTCCTGCCAGCCGTAGACGAGGCGCGCTCGCCCGGCGAGTTCGGCAGCGTTGTCCCTGCGACGGTCGCGGAATGCGACGCCGCCGGTTGCGTGTGTGGCTCGACCGTCGAGCCGGATCGTGACTGCGGCGCCGTGGACGTCATAGGTGACGTCCTCCCACAATGTCTTCCCGTCGACGATGAAGGGCGTCTGTCGTTCGCCGCGAGGTAGCCCGTGGCGGTCCTCGACGTTCTCGAGGTATTCGACTTCCAGCGCGGACATCAGCCCGGCGGCGACGAGAGCGAGTCCACGGCGAATGGCGGCACGATAGCGGTACGGCGGCCGCAGCAGCAGGCAATCCTGAACGTCGTTGACGGGGATCGAGCTCCGGCTCACCAGGTCGACGACGAGCAACGTCGCTTCCCGTGCGGTCGGCTGCGAAACCGCCAGGTCGAGAATGGTGTCGGGTCCGCGGGTCCGGGCTGGTGTGGTCGCCAGCGTCGTGTACCGCAGCGCTCGCGAACGGTGGACGACGACGAGGGGACGTTGCGAGATCGCGGAACTGGTGTACGGCACGGTGATCTCCACCGGCCGATCCGCCAGGGGTATCAGCCCCCATTCCTCCGCTGCCGTGTGGTGGCTGAGGACGGCGTTCGCGCCGCCGTAGAGCAAAGCCGCGAAGAAGCGGGCGGGCCGGGGTAACTCTCCGGTGAATGTCGCGTAGACCCGTGGTAGCACGCGTTGCCACCGGCCGGCCTCGACGTTGGCCTCGATGTCCGCTCTGGTGTGGCCGAACGAGCGGAGCTGTTCACCGCTGACGACACCGTGTTGGGCGTCGAGCAGCGGTTGCCAGCCGAGGCGGGCTCCGTCCGGTATGCGGTCGGCCGACCAGCGTGTGTGCAGGGGCATGTCTCGACCATGGCGCCTTCAGACACGCGGTGGTGAGCACAACCTGAATCTGTGGATAACCGAAACCGATGTGGACAAGTGTCGTGAGTGGTAAGGCGGGTTAGAACCCGCTGTTGAGTCTCAGGACATCGCCGACAGTTGATGTCTCAGGACCTCACAGACACTGACTGGCTCGTCGAGGCATGGCCACCACAGCATC
>NZ_JBSGJD010000525.1:0-1238 GCF_053605405.1 Amycolatopsis sp. NPDC003861 | reverse complement strand
GGACGGCGGCAGCCCGGCGGTGCCTTAGCAGCCCCCGTTTTCCACGCTACCGAAGGGGACCGACAGTTTTCAGCCCGCGAGCGCCGGGGCGACGTGCTTGGTGAACAAGTCGATGCCCGAGCGGTCGTACGCGGCTTCCGGGAAGTTCAGGATCGCGTAGGACATGCCCCGCTTGCCCAGGGCGGCGAGGTGCTCGGCGACCTGCTCCGGGGTGCCCGCCGTCGGGCCGCTCGCGAAGGTCGCGACCGCCCGCGCGGCGTCCTCGGCCGGGACGTACTTCTCGTAGTGCGCCTTCAGCCAGGCCTGCTTCTCCTGGACGTCGTTCTCGGTTTCGCCGAGGACGACGCTGAGGTTGCCCGAACGGACGATCGCGTCGAAGTCCGTGCCGACGTCCTTGCAGTGCGCCGCGAGGATTTCGGACTTGTGGGTGAACGCCTCCGGTTCGGGGAAGAAGTTCGTGTACTTCGCGTACTTCGCCGCGATCCGGAGCGTCTTCTTCTCGCCGCCGCCGGCGATCCACAGCGGGATGCCGCCGTCCTGCAGCGGGCGCGGGCTCAGGATCGCCCCGTCGGTCCGGTAGTGCTTCCCGTCCAAAGTGGACTTGCCGGTCGTCCAGAGGTCGCGCATGATCTGGACGCCCTCGTCGAGCTGGCCGAGCCGCTCGCCGGCGGTAGGGAAGCCGTAGCCGTAGGCCCGCCACTCGTGCTCGTACCAGCCGGCGCCGATGCCCATTTCGACCCGGCCACCCGAGATGAGATCGGCCGTCGCGGCGACCTTCGCCAGGTAGGCGGGGTTGCGGTAACCCATGCAGGTGCACATCTGCCCGAGCCGGACGGTCTCCGTCGCGGCGGCGAACGCCGAGATCAGCGACCACGCCTCGTGCGTGGCCTCGTCGGTCGGGACCGGCACGGTGTGGAAGTGGTCGTAGACCCAGATCGATTCGAAGGGGCCCGCCTCCGCGTGTTTCGCGAGGCCGAGCATGGTCTTCCAGTGGTCCGCGGGGTCGATGCCGGCCAGGTCCAGCCGCCAGCCCTGCGGGACGAACATTCCGAAGCGCATGCGTACAACTTAGCTTCGCTCAGGGATGTGCGCGGCGTGATTTTGCCCGGCTGGAGCCGCTCCAGCCCGGCAGCGCAGGGGCGGCTCGGGGGCGAGGACCAGCGAACACGGGCGGCTGCGGTGGTCGCGACCGCGTTGACCATGTCGATGTCGAAGCCCTCGAGGTTGCCCGAGGTGGG
>NZ_JBSGJD010000524.1:0-1253 GCF_053605405.1 Amycolatopsis sp. NPDC003861 | reverse complement strand
GGGACTGCCCCGAGTTTGGTTGACTCGCAGGTGGGGTGGATCAGGCCGCGGTTGCGTGCCTGCTGATTGTCTCAAACTCGATCGGCGTGAGCTTGCCGAGGCGGGCCTGCCGACGCCGGCGATGGTAGGTGCGTTCGATCCAGGTCACGATCGCCAGACGCAGTTCCTCGCGGGTCTGCCAGCGTTGCCGGTCCAGGACGTTCTTCTGCAACAGCGCGAAGAAGGACTCCATCGCGGCGTTGTCACCACACGCCCCGACCCGTCCCATCGAACCACGTAAATCGTTGCGATGTAACGTGTTCACGAACTTCCGCGACCGGAATTGGCTGCCCCTGTCCGAGTGCACGATCGTGCCGGCCGGTTCCCGCAGCCGGACCGCGTTACGCAACGCCGACACCGCCAATGACGCTGTCATCCTCGAGTCGATCGAGTAGCCGACGATCCGGCCGGAGTAGACATCCTTGATCGCGCAGAGATACAGCTTGCCCTCGGCGGTGGGATGTTCGGTGATGTCGGTCAGCCACAGCCGGTCCGGCGCGTCAGCGGCGAACCTCTTGCGCACCAGGTCGTCGTGCGCTGGTGGCCCGGCCCGTCTGGTCAGTCCCTTCTTCTTCGCGAACACCGACCAGATCTTCTGCTGAGCGCACAGCCGCGCGACCCGGTTCACCCCGGCCGTGATGCCCCGAGCAGGCAGTTCATCAGCGATGAACCGGTGCCCGAACGCGGGGTCGTCACGATGGATGTCGAGCGCGGCGTTGATCAGGTAGGCGTCGTCCAGGTCGCGGCGGGTGACCGGGGCTGCCCTCCAGGCGTAGTAGGCCTGTTTGGAGAACCCCAGGACCCGGCAGGTCACCGCGACGGGGAACCCGTCGGCGGCCAGGTCCTCGACCAGCGGGTAGGTCATTTTGGGGAGATCTCCTTGGCGAAGTACGCCGCGGCCCGGCGCAGGATCTCGTTCTCCTGCTCCAGCAGCTTGGCGCGTTTGCGCAGCTCACGCAGCTCCGCCGACTCCGTGGTCGTCGTGCCGGGCCGGTTCCCGTCGTCCGTGTCGGCGATCTTGAGCCAGCGGTGCAGGCAGGACTCGGAGATCCCGAAGTCTTTCGCGATCTGGGAGATCGGTGCTTCGCCCTTGCGGGCGACCGCGACCACGTCGCGGCGGAACTCCGGCGGGAACGCTTTGGGCATGGTGGACATCCTTCCAGCGAGGAGCGCATCCTCACAGGTCAGGAGTCAACCGAACCGGGGGCAGTCCC
>NZ_JBSGJD010000523.1:0-1264 GCF_053605405.1 Amycolatopsis sp. NPDC003861 | reverse complement strand
GTGGAGTTGCCCCGGTGGGGCGGACACGGGGTTTTCAGGCAGCTGGGGCTTGACGATAGTTGGTTCGGGTTTCGGCTGGGGTGTGGTGGCCGTTGGTGGAGTGCAGCCTGGTGTGGTTGTAGTAGTGCAGCCAGGTGAACACGTCGTGGCGGGCTTGGGTTCGGGTCCGCCAGATCGAGACACCGATTTCGGTTTTCAAGGTGGCGAAGAAGGCTTCGGCGACGGCGTTGTCGTAGCAGGATCCGACTCGCCCTACCGATGGCCGGATGCGGTGTTCGGCCAGGGCGGTGCGGAACTGGCCGGAGGTGTACTGGGCCCCGCGGTCGGAATGAAACACCGCATCGTCGTGGACCAGACCGCGGGCAGTCGCGAGGGCGATCGCGTCGCAGACCAGGTCAGTGCGCATGTGCTCGGCCATGGCGTGCCCGACGACCTCACGGGTGTGCAGGTCGATGACGGTGGCCAGATAGAGCCAGCCCTCGAAGGTGGGCAGGCAGGTGATGTCCCCGACGAACCGTTGGCCGGGCGCGGTGGCGGTGAAGTCCCGCCGGATCAGATCACCGACCGGCGTGACCGGGCCGGCTGCAGGCCGGGTCAAAGCTCGGCGTTTGCGGCGGGTGATCCCGGCCAGGCTGTGTTCGCGCATCAGCCGCTCCACCCGTTTGTGGTTGACCCGGTGGCCGCGGCGGTGCAGCTCGGCGGTGATCCGCGGGACCCCGTAGGCCCTGCGGTGCTCGGCATGAATCGAGGTGATCACCCGCACCAGCTCGGCCTCGGCTTCCGCCCGCCGGACACGGCCGGCTTCGGCGGCGACCCACTCGTGGAAGCCCTGCCGGCGCAGGCCCAGGACCTGGCACAACCGCTGCACGCCGTAGGTGGCGCGGTGTTCGGAGATGAACCGGTAGCGGTAGATCATCGATCCATCTCGCGCGCAAAATAGGCGGCCGCTTTCCGCAGGATCTCCTTCTCCTTCTGCAGCTCAGCGACCTGCTTGCGCAACCGCGTCACCTCATCGGTCACCGCCGAATCCTCCACCGGTCCGGCTTCGCCGGCCTGCTTGGCGGTGTTCACCCACGAGCGCAGGGTCTCGTGATTGACCCCCAGCTCCCGGGCAACCTGCCGCAACGGCCGATCACTCGCGTTCACCAGCTCAACAGCGTCACGACGGAACTGCTCCGGATACTTCGACCTGCGAGACACCAGGACATCCTCCCTCCAGACCACCGTCTGGAATCAAGGTGTCCGGCCCCAAGGGGCAACTCCA
>NZ_JBSGJD010000522.1:0-1280 GCF_053605405.1 Amycolatopsis sp. NPDC003861 | reverse complement strand
CGGTTGTTCCGCACGACGGACCACAAGCAGATCGGGATCATGTACCTGGTCACGTCGTTCGCCTTCTTCATGGCGGGCGGCGCGATGGCCATGCTCATCCGCACCGAGCTGGCGCGGCCCGGGCAGCAGTTCCTGTCGCAGGAGCAGTACAACCAGCTGTTCACGATGCACGGCACGGTGATGCTGCTGCTGTACGCGACCCCGGTGCTGTTCGGCTTCGCGAATTTCATCCTGCCGTTGCAGATCGGCTCGCCGGATGTGGCGTTCCCGCGGTTGAACGCGTTCTCGTACTGGTTGTACCTCTTCGGTGGCCTGATCGTGCTGTCGGGCTTCCTGACGCCGGGTGGCGCTGCCGACTTCGGCTGGTTCGCCTACACCCCGCTCTCCAGTGCGATCAGCTCCCCCGGGGTCGGCGCGGACCTGTGGATCTCCGGTTTGCTGGTGTCCGGCCTCGGCACGATCCTCGGCGCGGTCAACATGGTGACCACTGTGGTCTGCCTGCGCGCGCCGGGCATGACGATGTTCCGGATGCCGATCTTCACCTGGAACATCCTGGTGACGTCGATCTTGATCCTGCTCGCCTTCCCGATCCTGACCGCGGCCCTGATGGGCCTGCTGGCGGACCGGCATCTGGGCGCGCATGTTTTTGACCCGGCCAATGGCGGGGTGATCCTGTGGCAGCATCTGTTCTGGTTTTTCGGCCATCCAGAGGTCTACATCGTCGCGTTGCCGTTCTTCGGGATCGTGTCGGAGATCTTCCCGGTGTTCAGCCGCAAGCCGATCTTCGGTTATAAGGGGTTGGTGTTTGCCACCTTGGCCATCGCGGCGCTGTCGGTCGCGGTGTGGGCGCACCACATGTACGCCACCGGCGCCGTGCTGCTGCCGTTCTTCTCCTTCATGACCTTCCTGATCGCGGTCCCGACCGGCGTGAAGTTCTTCAACTGGATCGGCACGATGTGGAAGGGCCAGCTGTCCTTCGAGACGCCGATGATCTTCTCGGTGGGCTTCATCGTCACGTTCCTCTTCGGTGGGCTGTCGGGGGTGTTGCTGGCCGCGCCGGCGATCGACTTCCACGTGTCGGACAGCTACTTCGTCGTCGCGCACTTCCACTACGTGCTGTACGGCACGATCGTGTTCGCGACCTTCGCCGGCATCTACTTCTGGTTCCCGAAGATCACTGGCCGGATGATGGACGAGAAGCTCGGCAAGTGGCACTTCTGGACCACGTTCATCGGCTTCCACGGCACGTTCCTCGTCCAGCACTGGCTGGGTGCGCAGGG
>NZ_JBSGJD010000521.1:0-1312 GCF_053605405.1 Amycolatopsis sp. NPDC003861 | reverse complement strand
CCCGCCGGGCACCGCAGCCGGGGTCTCCCCTCCACCCGAGCCGGGTGAGCAGGCTCACAAGCGATCGGGAAGGCGGCCTGGAACCGTGACGTTAGCGCTCGCTAACCTGCCGCTCTAAACTGACCGGATGCCGGCCAACCCCACCCCTCTCGTGAACGGCGAGAAGGCGAGCAGGCGCGAACAGATCCTGTCCGCGGCCGCCGAGCTGTTCGCCCACCACGGCTTCCACGGCGTCGGCATCGACGACATCGGTGCCGCCGTCGGGATCTCCGGCCCCGCGCTGTACCGGCACTTCCGCAGCAAGGACGCGATCCTCGGCGAGATGCTGAACTCGATCAGCCGCTACCTGCTCGACGGCGGTACGGCCCGAGCCGCCCACCCGGGTGAACCCGACGACACGCTGACCGGCCTCGTGCGGTTCCACGTCGATTTCGCGCTCGCGCACCCCGCCTTGATCACCGTTCAGGAGCGCAACCTCGCCAACCTCACCGACGCCGACCGCAAGCAGGTGCGCGCGCTCCAGCGCCAGTACGTCGAGGTGTGGGTGCGCGTCATCCGCGAAGCCGTCCCGGAGCTGGGGGAACGGCAGGCGCGGTCGGCGGCACACGCCGTGTTCGGACTGATCAACTCGACGCCGTACAACCGCCATCTCGGTGACGATGAACTCGCCGAACTGCTCTGCCGGCTCGCGCTGGGTGCCCTTCGCGCGGCCTGAAGGTCATCGGCGGATCAAGGTGTGCCGCCGAGCGCCGTCGTGGTGTTTGATGGGGCACGTGGACCCGGATTGGAGCGAGCAGGAGCGCCGGCTCGTCGAGAAGGCTCAGCGCGCGTTGACCGCGCTGAGCCTCGGCGACGACGCCGAAGCGCTGGGCGAGGTCGCCCCGTCGGCCGCCGAGCCGCAGGCCCGCGCGGACGAGACGAAGGCCCTCATGCTGCTGCTCTTCGGCGAGTGCAGCGCAATGGTCTCCACCCTGGGCGACGGCGGCAGCGCCCCGGTGAAGGTCCAGGTGTTCGACGAGGACGGCGAAGAGGTCTCGATCGACCAGGCCGACCCACCGGTGCGGACCGCGGTCCGGACGCTGCTCGCCGAAGTCCACGGCAACACCGAAGCCGCGCAGGAGCAGGTCGAGATCGCCCTCGCCAACGCGGCCCCGGACGAGGTCGACAGCCTCGTCCTGCAAGCGCTGCGCTGGACCATCCGCCTTTCGGTGGAGTGCCTGGACCGCGACCTGCCGGTGGCGCCCTGGATCTCCGAGGCCGTCTCCGACTGAAGCGCCCCAATGTGGCGTTCGGTGCGTTGGATGCACCGAAC
>NZ_JBSGJD010000520.1:0-1316 GCF_053605405.1 Amycolatopsis sp. NPDC003861 | reverse complement strand
CTGTATTCCCGAGGGGTGCTCTTCCGCACTCCCCGTGTGGGTATTAATCTTGGCCATTTCGCACAACTTCCGGGCGGCGGCTCACCGGTTCTCCGGTGAGCCGCTGACTCGTGCTGGTCGGCGCCTACGCCTCGGGGGCCTGCTCGGGGGCGGGCTCGGCCTTGGCCTTCGGCTTCACGTTCTTGTGCGGGGCCAGCACCATGATCATGTTGCGGCCGTCCTGCTTGGCCGACGACTCGACGAACCCCAGTTCGGTGACGTCTTCGGCGAGCTTCTGCAGCAGCCGGTAGCCGAGCTCCGGCCGGGACTGCTCGCGGCCGCGGAACATGATCGTGACCTTGACCTTGTTGCCCGCCGCCAGGAAGCGCGACACGTGACCCTTCTTGGTCTCGTAGTCGTGCTGGTCGATCTTGGGGCGCAGCTTCTGTTCCTTGATGACGGTCAGCTGCTGGTTGCGCCGCGACTCGCGGGCCTTCTGCGCGCTCTCGTACTTGAACTTGCCGAAGTCCATGAGCTTGCACACCGGCGGACGGGCCTGCGGCGCGACCTCGACGAGGTCGAGGTCGTTCTCCTGCGCCAGGCGCAGCGCATCCTCGATCCGGACGATGCCGACCTGTTCGCCGGCGGGTCCGACGAGACGGACCTCCGGCACCCGGATTCGGTCGTTGATGCGTGTCTCGGAGCTGATGGGGCCTCCTTGGTCCGAGGAATGTTTCCGGTTCTCGTTTCGACCTGGTGCCCACATAGCGAAGGCCCCGACACCGTTCGGTGCGCGGGGCCCACTCTGTTTCCGATCGTGCCCCGGAGGACACTCCTTCACCCTGGACGGGTGAGACCGGACCCGGACACCTGTACGGTGACGCGGGTGGGAGCGGGGCTCCACTTGCCGCCCCCGATCGCTCGGGGGCTGGTCGCTCGTGGAAGGGTACCAGACGTGTCAGAACAACCCTCCGAACAGCCCCCTTATTCCTCCCGCGACCTCGAGGAGATCCCGAGCGTCGAGGTGATCAGCCGGGCGGCGGTGATGCTGCTGTCGGCCGGCGCCGAACGCCTGGGCCTCGCCGACGCGGATCCCGAGACCTCGCCGCACCGCGACCTGGACGAAGCCCGGCGGCTCATCACCGCGCTCGCCGGGCTGGTGACGGCCTCTGCCGAGTACCTCGGCCTGCACGCCGGGCCGTTGCGGGATGGCCTGCAGTCGCTGCAGAAGGCGTTCCGGGAGGCTTCGGCCGTGCCGGACGAGCCCGGGCAAGGACCCGGGGAGAAGTACACCGGGCCGGTTTACTGAGCCGGGGGGGGGGGGGGGGGGCGGCCGC
>NZ_JBSGJD010000519.1:0-1331 GCF_053605405.1 Amycolatopsis sp. NPDC003861 | reverse complement strand
GTTGGACGCACCGAACGCCACATTGGGGCGCTTTCCCGTAGCCTGGGAGCGGGACAGGGGGTCACATGGGGTTCTTCATCGGGCTTGGCGCGGTCCTGGCCGTGGTGCTCGTCGTCGCGCTGGTCATGGACCGGTCCGACCGCAAGCGGGGCGTCAAGCGCGGCATGCTCACGCCACGCGGACGCCGGCCGCGGATCGGCGACGCCCAGTGGATGGGCAACGACCTGCGCCACTACGAGCCCCGCGCGCACGGCGAAGACCGCCGCGCACCGCGCGAGGACGAGATCAGCTGACCGGAACCGGCTCTTCCTCGGTCGAGCGCAGGCGCTGCGAGATCACCTTCGTGATGCCGTCGCCCTGCATGCTGACGCCGTAGAGGGCGTCGGCGATCTCCATGGTCGGCTTCTGGTGGGTGATGATGATCAGCTGCGACGAGTCGCGCAGCTGCTCCAGCAGCCCGATCAGCCGGCGCATGTTGGTGTCGTCGAGCGCGGCCTCGACCTCGTCCATGACGTAGAAGGGTGAGGGCCGGGCGCGGAAGATCGCCACCAGCATGCCCACCGCGACCAGCGACTTCTCGCCACCGGACAGCAGCGACAGCCGCTTGACCTTCTTACCCGGCGGGCGCGCTTCGACGTCGACGCCGGTGGCCAGCAGGTCGTCCGGCTCGGTGAGGACCATCCGGCCCTCGCCGCCCGGGAAGAGCACGCCGAACACCGTCTCGAACTCGCGGGCCACGTCCGCGTACGCGGAGGCGAAGACCTCGAGGATCTTCTCGTCGACCTGCTTGATGACGGCTTCGAGGTCCTTGCGGGTGTCCTTGAGGTCTTCCAGCTGCGTGGAGAGGAACTTGTACCGCTCCTCCAGCGCCGCGAACTCCTCGAGGGCGAGCGGATTGACCTTGCCCAGCAGCGAAAGGTCCTTCTCGGCGCGCTTGGCGCGGCGGGCCTGGGTGTCGCGGTCGTAGGGCATCGGCGGCGGCGGGGTGACGTCCTCGCCGCGGTCCTTGGCCGCCTCGTATTCGGCCATCTCGCCCGCGCTCGGCGGGACCGGGACGTCCGGGCCGTACTCGCGGACGAGGTCCTCCAGGCCCATGCCGAAGTCTTCGGCGATCTTGGCTTCGAGGGTCTCCAGCCGCAGCCGCTGCTCGGCGCGCAGGACCTCGTCGCGGTGGACAGCGTCGGTCAGCTTCTCCAGCTCGCCGGTCAGCTCGCGGACCTTCGCGCGGACCCCGGGCCTGCTCGTCGACCAGTCCGGGTCGATGGCCGGCTCGGTGATCCACGCGGCGGTGACCGCGGCCTGCCTGTGGGGCCTGCCCGGCCTGAAGACGC
>NZ_JBSGJD010000518.1:0-1369 GCF_053605405.1 Amycolatopsis sp. NPDC003861 | reverse complement strand
CCGATCTGATCGATCCGGGGTACGACGAAGGCCACCTCCCGCGGGAGGTGGCCTTCGTCGTACCTGGGACCTAGTGGTCCGACTGCTTCGCGGCCGACGCCGTCTCGGCGGAGTCGAACTCGCCGTGCTGGCCGTGCTGACCGTTCTCGCCACCGGAGTGGCCGTTGCCGTTGGCCCGCTCCAGCGCCGCCGTCTCCTCGGCCGGGTCCGGCGACCAGAACGTGCCCGGAACCGCGTGCCCGGCCGAACCCAGCTTGTTCATCTTCTTCGGCACCGACGCGCCCTGGTATTCGAGTGCGATCGCGTGGCCGTGGCTGTCCACCCCGGCCAGCGGCTGGTGGATTTCGATGAACTCACCGTGCGGCAGCCGCTTGATGATGCCCGTCTCGACACCGTGCTCCAGCACCTCGCGGTCGGCCCGCTGCAGGCCCAGGCAGATGCGGTAGGTGAAGTAGTAGGCCAGCGGCGGCACGATCAGGACGCCGATGCGGCCCGCCCACGTCGTCGCGTTCAGGGAGATGTCGAACTGGTCGGCGATGATGTCGTTGAAGCCGGACAGCTCGATGACCATGAAGAAGCCCAGCGCCATCGCGCCCAGCGCCGTGCGGACCGGGACGTCCCGGGGCCGCTGGAGCAGGTTGTGGTGCGCGGTGTCCTTGGACAGCTTCCGCTCGATGAACGGGTAGCCGAGCAGCAGGCCGAACAGGATCGGCATGCCGACCGCGCCGGGGAAGAACACCGCCGGGATCGTGTAGTTCCCGAGGTAGACCTCCCACGCGGGCCAGATCCGGAGCATGCCGTCCGCCCAGGCCATGTACCAGTCGGGCTGCGAGCCCGCCGACACCTGCGCCGGGTTGTACGGGCCGAAGTTCCACACCGGGTTGATCTGGAACAGCCCCGACATCAGCGCCAGCACCCCGATGACCAGGGTGAAGAACGCCCCGCCCTTGAGCGCGAAGTACGGCATGATCCGCACGCCGACGACGTTGGTCTCCTTGCGCCGCACCCCCGGGAACTGCGTGTGCTTCTGATACCACACCAACGCCAAGTGCGCCCCGACCAGCGCCAGCATGATCCCCGGCAGCAACAGGATGTGCAGCGTGTACAACCGCGGAATGATCTGATCGCCCGGGAACTCCCCACCGAACAACGCCCAGTGGATCCACGTCCCGGCCACCGGCACCGACAACACGATGCCCGACAGGGTCGCCCGGATACCGGTCCCCGACAGCAAGTCATCCGGCAGCGAATACCCGAAGAAACCCTCGAAGCAGCCCAGGATCAGCAGCAGGCCACCGATCACCCAGTTCGCCTCACGCGGCCGCCGGAACGCCCCGGTGAAGAAGATCCGCAGCATGTGCACGGCCAT
>NZ_JBSGJD010000517.1:0-1383 GCF_053605405.1 Amycolatopsis sp. NPDC003861 | reverse complement strand
ATCGGTGGCCTGAACCAGGCCTACGCCAAGGGCAAGCGCATCGAGTTCCCGAACCCGATCGCCCGCGACGGCGACGGCTGGCGCGCCGACGTCGACCTCCCGTTGGGTGTCACGGCCGGCGACATCATCGCCAAGCGCGACGAGCTGTCCTCCGCGCTGCGCCGCCAGATCGGGTGCGTGTGGCCGGAAGGGGACGCGAAGGTCCACGAAGGACGGTTGGTGCTGTGGGTCGGCGACGTCGACATGTCCAAGGCCAAGCAGAAGCCGTGGGCGCTGGCCAAGCCGGGCGCGACGGTCGACCTGTTCAAGGCCCAGCCGTTCGGAACGGACCAGCGCGGCCGCTGGGTGCCTATCACGCTGATGTTCGCGTCCATGGTGATCGGTGCGGTTCCGCGCATGGGCAAGACGGTCACCCTGCGGGAACTGCTGCTGATCGCCGCCCTGGACCCGCGCGCAGTGCTCTACGCCTACGACCTCAAAGGCACCGGCGACCTCTCGCCGCTGAGCCAGTGCGCGCACGGCTACGGCGTCGGCGACGACCCCGAGGACATCGAACGCATGGTGGTCGAGATGCGAGAACTCCGGGACGAGATGCGCCGCCGCACCAAGGTGATCCGCAACCTGCCCGAGTCCGTATGCCCGGACAACAAGGTCACCCCGGAACTGGCCGCGCGCAAAGACTTGCGGCTCGCACCGATCGTGGTCGGGGTCGACGAGTGCCAGGTGTGGTTCGAGCACCCGGAACACGGCGAGGAACTGGAGGAGATCTGCACCGACCTGGTCAAGCGCGGCCCCGCCTTGGGGATCACGCTGATCCTGGCCACCCAGCGCCCGGACGCGAAATCCCGGCCCACCGGCATCTCCGCCAACGCCATCCTCCGGTTCTGCCTCAAGGTGATGGGGCAGCAGGCCAACGACATGGTTCTCGGCACGTCGCAGTACAAGTCCGGTGTCCGGGCCACAATGTTCGCCCGCTCCGACCGGGGCATCGGCTACCTCGCCGGCGAGGGCGACGACGCGCAGATCGTGCGCAGCGTCTACAAGGACGCCACCGACGCCAAGAAGATCGCCGCCGGCGCCCGCGCCCGCCGCGAAGCGCTGGGCAACATCACCGGCTACGCCGCCGGCGAGGCCGTCGACGTCGAGGCCGCCCGGCTGGACCCGCTGGCCGACACCATCGCGGTGTTCGCCCGGGGCGAGGACAAGCTCTGGTCCGACGCCATCGTGACCCGGCTCGCCGAGCTGCGGCCCGGCCAGTACCGGGGCTGGACGACGCAGAACCTCGCCACCGCGCTCAAGCCCTACGGCGTCAAGCCCAAGCAGGTGTGGAGCACCGACCCCGACACCGGCAAGTCAGCCAACCGCAACGGCTACACCCGCGAC
>NZ_JBSGJD010000516.1:0-1405 GCF_053605405.1 Amycolatopsis sp. NPDC003861 | reverse complement strand
GTCACGGCCTCCGGGTGCGGGACCGGTTGCGGGGCAGCGCCCGGCCACGCCGCTTCGGCGCCGGGCGGCGGCTCCCCGATCAGCTCCAGCAGCGCCTCCAGCCGGCGTTTCCCGGTGACTTTGACGGCCGGGACGTCGGCCTTCGGACCGGTCAGCTTCGCCGCGACGCCCAACGGCGTCAGCGCCTCGACCAGCCGCTCGTGCATACCGGGCGCGAGCGGGTCGACGCCCAGCAGGTAACCCTGCGTGCCGGGACGGCCGCCGGCCAGCGCCCACATCCGCAGCATCGCGCCGCTCAGCCGGAACCCGTCCGGCACCGCCTTGCCCGAGTCGTCCTCGACCGGGCCCGCGCAGCCCTCACGCAGCCACCGCAGCGCCAGCGGCAGCAGGTCGACCCGGAAGGACGTGCGGACCTGCGGACGGCCGCAGTCGGCCTTCGAGACCTGGGCGTCCGCACCACGGCAGCGGAACTCGCCGGCCAGGACGTGGGCCCGCCACGGCTCTTCGACGACCACCGACAGCCGGGCGGCGGTGCGCCCGAAGCCGGTGATCTGGCCGTGGCAGCACAACAGGCCGGCCAGGTCGCCCAGGCCCGGCCCGCTGGCCTCGGCGGAGAAGAGCGAGATCGTCCGATCCACCGCGCCATACTAGAACACAAGTTCGATTCGCGGGAGGTCTCGCGGGAATCTTCAGCCAGCAGGCTGATCCAACCGGCGGCAGGCCGGAGTGCGCTGTTCCGCCGCGGCGAGGGCGGGGACGTCCTTGAGGCCCTTGAGGTAGTCGAGGGCGTCGATGCGGTCGAGCGTCGCCCTGGCCTGGCCGAGGGCCTCCTTCGTCGCCGCGGCGTTCCCGCGGGCCGCTTCGATGCGCTGCCGCGCGTTCTCGGCGTCCACGCGGATCGCGGTGAACTGCCCGATGACGTCCTGGCGCCCGCCGTCCGCCGACGGCAGCGGCGGCGCTCCGATCGCGTTCAGCCCGGCCAGGCTCTGGTCGAGCCCGTCGACGACCGAGGCGAGCAGGTCACTGGACGTCCGGGACGCCTTCTGCGGCGTACTGGGGTCGACGGCCGGCAGCGACGCGAGCGCGCCGACCAGGTGCGTCACCGCGTCGCAGTAGCCGCTCGCCCAGCTCGCCACCGGATCGGGCCGGGGCGACGGCGTCGTCACCGGAACGTCCTGGTCGCGCGGCGGCGCCTGCACTTCGGCGGGCTGCCCGCACCCGGCGAGACCGATGGCGATCGTCGTGGTGAGAGCGGCGAAAACGGTCGTCCGCTGCCGCACTCGCGTACCTCCTGCCCGACGACGTCCCGGCAGGCCCGACGGTACCGACTCGGTGGTGCTTCGCAAGTCGCCGGGCCTTTCTGGGACGGGCAGGCCCCGGGCCCGGTGCGCCGCGACGCGCACCG
>NZ_JBSGJD010000515.1:0-1406 GCF_053605405.1 Amycolatopsis sp. NPDC003861 | reverse complement strand
GGGACTGTCCCAAGATCGGTGTTTCCGGCCCGACACGCCGGGCTGAGGTCCGGCGGGATGGGCACTGTGAGTGATGACATCGGAGCTTGTGAGTCCACGCAAGCGTGAGTCGAAGCCGGCGCGGGAGCTGTCGCCGGAGCAGGCCGCCGCGGCGGCGATGGTGGCCGAGGCCAAGGCCCGCGGGCTGGCGTTGACCGGCCCGGACGGCCTGCTGAAACTCTTCACCAAGACCGTGCTGGAAACCGCCCTCAACGAAGAGATGACCGAGCATCTCGGCCATGAGAAAAATCAGGCCGACCCGGATCGTGAGTCGACGAACGTCCGCAACGGAACTCGGCCGAAAACGGTGATCTCGGACGCCGCCGGCGAAGTCCGGATCGATGTTCCGCGGGACCGGGAGAGCACGTTCGAGCCGCAGATCGTAAAGAAAAGGCAACGCCGACTCACGGACGTGGATGAGGTCGTCCTGTCGCTATATGCGAAAGGTATGACCACCGGCGAAATTTCGGCGCATTTCGCCGAGATCTATGGTGCATCGGTGAGCAAGGAGACGATCTCGCGGATCACCGACAAGGTCGTCGCCGAAATGAATGACTGGGCCAACCGTCCGCTCGACGACGTCTACGCTGCGGTGTTCATCGACGCCATCCACGTCAAGGTCCGCGACGGGCAGGTCGCCAACCGACCCGTCTACGCCGCCATCGGGGTCACCATCGACGGCCACAAGGACGTCCTTGGCCTGTGGATGGGCACCGGTGGCGAGGGCGCCAAGTTCTGGATGAGCGTGCTGATCGACCTGAAGAACCGCGGTGCCCGGGACGTGTTCTTCCTCGTCTGCGACGGACTCAAAGGCCTGCCCGATGCCGTGACGAACGTCTGGCCGCAAACCATAGTCCAAACCTGCATCGTCCACCTGATCCGCAACACCTTCCGGTTGGTTCCGAGCCAGGATCGGGAGGCGGTGAAGCGGGACATCAAACTTATCTACACCGCGCCGAGTCCGGCTGCCGCAGCTGTGGCGTTGGACGAGCTCGAGGAGAAATGGAAGAAGAAGTACGGGGCGATGACCCGGCTCTGGCGCAACGCCTGGGAAGAGTTCATCCCGTTCCTCGATTACGACGTCGAGATCCGGACGATGATCTGCTCCACCAACGCGATCGAATCGCTGAACGCCCGGTATCGGCGGGCGGTCCGCGCGCGGGGGCATTTCCCGACCGAGCAAGCCGCGATGAAGTGCCTGTACCTTGTGACTCGCAGCCTGGACCCGACCGGGACCGGCCGTGCTCGATGGGCGATGCGGTGGAAACCCGTGATCAACGCCTTCGCCATCACCTTCGGTGACCGCTGGCCGGGCGCCGAAACCTACTGATCAACAACGCCGGACACACCGATCACGAGACAGGCCC
>NZ_JBSGJD010000514.1:0-1421 GCF_053605405.1 Amycolatopsis sp. NPDC003861 | reverse complement strand
CGCGCGTCGGCCGCCGAGGCCGCCGCGTCCGAAGCGGACGCCTGGGCCTTGTTCGCGGACTGCTGCGCCTGCTGGGCCGCCTGGTGGGCGGCGGCCTCGGCCTGCTTGGCCTGGTTCGCCGACTGCACCGCCGCGTCCGCCGACGCCTTGGCGTCCTGCGCCGACGCCGCGGCCTGCGCGGCGTAGGTCTTGGCCAGTTCGGCGGAGTCCTTGGCCTGCTGGGCGTAGCGGGCCGCGTCGTCGGCCGCGCCCCGCGCCACCGCGGCGGCCTTGGCCGCCTCGGCCGCGTTCTGGCGGGCCAGCGCCGCCGAGCGGGCGGCGTCGGCGACGTACCCGGCGACCTCGGCCCGGTGGGTGGCGGTCAGCGCGTCCCGCTGTCGCGCCCGGTACAGCCCGGACTCCAGGAACGTCCGGACGACGCCCGCCGGCCCGGCCAGCGCGGCCCGCGCCGAGGCGCGCACCTCCGGCCCGCCGGTCGAGACGGCCTGCGTGGCCAGCACCCGGTCGTCGGCCTCGCGGGCGGTGTACTGCCCGGTGCGCAGGAACGCCCGGACGTCGTCCGCCGTGCCGTCGAGGGCACGCCGGCCCGCGGCCTGCACGCCGGGGCCGCCCGCCGCGATGATCTGGGTGGCGAGCACCCGGTCGTCGGTTTCGCTGCCCGGGTACCGGCGGTTGCGCAGGAAGTCCTGCACCTGCGCGTCGGTGCCGACCATCGCGGTCCGCGCGGTCGTCGCCTCGGCCGGGTGGGCGGTGGACGCCGCGATGGCCGCGACGCTGGCCCGGTCGTCCTTGCGCTCGGTGGCCGGCTGGACGGTGGTGACGAACGCCTTGACGTCGAAGTCGTCCCCGACCAGCGCCGTTTCCGCGGCGGAGCGGGTGAACGGGCCACCGAGCTTGAGCAGGCCCGCCGCGGCCTTGCGACCGTTGCGCGTCACGACGGCCGCGTCGGCGCCCGGCGTGCGCGCTTCGGTGAGCAGGCGCTGGGTTTCGGCGTCGAGCTTGGCTTCTTCGCCGGCGGTCCAGGTGGCGTCCGCCTGGGCGTCCGCTTCGGCGTCCTTGGCCGCCTCGGCTTCGGCCGTCTCCTGGGCTTCCTGCTGGGCGAGCCGCTCTTCGTCGGCCTTGCGCGCGGTCGCGGCGACGGTCGCGGCGGTGTCGGACGCGGTCTTCGCGTCGTTCGCGGCGGTGTCCGCTTCCCGCGCGGCGGCTTCGGCTCGTTCGGCCGCGTGGGCGGCTTCCCCGGCGTGGGCCGCGGCTTCCTCGGCGGCGGTGGCCGCCGCGTCGGCGTGCGCGGCGGCCGAATCCGCGGCCGCGGCGGCCTGGTTGGCCGCCCCCACCGCCTCGTTCGCCAGCGCGGTGGCGGCGTTCGCCGCGCGGGTCGCCTCGGCGGCCTGTCGCTTCGCCTGCTGGGCCGCGCGTCGCGC
>NZ_JBSGJD010000513.1:0-1568 GCF_053605405.1 Amycolatopsis sp. NPDC003861 | reverse complement strand
GTCAGACGCACCGAACGCCACATTGGGGCGCTTGGGCGGGGCGGATGGCCGGCGTCGGCGGGCCGTCGGAGCTGAGGCGGCATTCCGGTCCCCGCGGCCACTTGCGTAGGGTGACCCGCTGTGAGCGGAACCCTCTCGCCCGCGACGGGACTTGATCGCGGACGGCGGCCTCGCCGGGTCACCGTGCTGCTGCCGGTGCTCGGCCTCATCGTGGTGGCCCTGTGCGGCCTGTTCCTGTTCGGGCTCGCCACCGCGCGGGTGGGCCCGCTCGCCGTCACCATCGGCGTCCTCGCCGCGCTCGTGCCCGTGGCCGGCGTGGTCGCCGGGTTCCTCTGGGTCGACCGGTGGGAGCCCGAGCCCGCCAAGTTCCTGCTGCTTGCGTTCGCCTGGGGCGCCTGCATCGCGACCGTCACCGCGCTGCTCATCAACACCACCGCCGAGGCCGTCGGGGAAGAGCTGCTCGGCACCGGCAACGGCAACACGCTCGCCGCGCTCGTCTCCGCCCCGATCTTCGAGGAGGCCGCGAAGGCCCTCTTCGTCGTGCTCATCCTGTGGCGGCGGTCCAGCGAGTTCGACGGCGTCGTGGACGGGGTCGTCTACGCCGGGTTCAGCGCCGCCGGGTTCGCCTTCACCGAGAACATCTACTACTTCGGGCGCGCCTTCGCCGACTACGGCTTCGGTGACGGGCACAGCCAGGGCGTCATCACCGCCTTCTTCCTGCGGGGCGTGCTCGCGCCCTTCACCCACCCGCTGTTCGCCGTGCTCACCGGCATCGGGATCGGCATCGCCGCGCGGACGACGACCAAGGCGCTCAAGTTCGTCGCGCCGGTCGCCGGGTACCTCGCCGCCGTCTGCCTGCACGCCCTGTGGAACAGCGCCGCGCTGCTCGGCGGGTCGAAGTTCCTCACCGTCTACTTCCTGATCATGCTGCCGCTCTTCCTCGGCGTGGTGTACCTGGTCGTCCTCCAGCGGAAACGGGAACAGCGGATCATCGCCGCCGCGCTGCCGCACATGGCCGCCGCGCGGTGGATCGCGCCGTCGGAGGTCGAACTGCTCGCCAGCCTGCCCGGCCGGCGGGCCTGGCGCCGCCAGGCGAAACGGCAGTCCGGCAAGCAGGCCGCGAAGGCCGTCGCCGTCTACCAGGCCAGCGTGACGGAGCTCGCGTTCCTCGACCGGCACCAGCTCACCAGCGACGCCGACCGGCAGCGCCAGCAGGAGCTGCTGCACACCCTGAAGGCCGCCCGCGCGGAGGCGACGCGCCTCGCCGACGAGGCCGCCCGCGGGTGACCCGGTCCGGGTGAAGCTGGTCACCCGGGCTCAACGGCGCCCGCTCGCCCGAGTTAGTCTCGCGCCGTCGTCCGGTACCCGGAGCGGGACTGGAACGAGAGCAGAGGGAGTCTGCCAACCATGAGCGTCCACAGGCGCACGCCATGATGAGGCCCGCCCGCCTCGCGGTCGGTGTCGTTTCCGCCGGCCGGGTGGGCAGCGTGCTCGGCGCCGCGCTGGGCCGGGCGGGGCACCGGGTGGTCGCCGCGTCGGGCCTGTCCGCTTCGTCGCTGGCCCGTGCC
>NZ_JBSGJD010000512.1:0-1582 GCF_053605405.1 Amycolatopsis sp. NPDC003861 | reverse complement strand
GGCCGGCCCAGCGGTCGGGGTGTTCCAGGGCCACCACCCGGCCCAGTCCCCACAGCATCGCCTGGGCGGGATCGCCCGGCGGTTCGTCGGCGCCGGCCGCCACCGCTCCCCGGGTGCAGGCCCACAGCGGCGCGGTCACCCCGGCGTCGCCGAGTGCCTGCACCAGCGTCACGGTGGTGGCGACGGCGGCCGGCAGCACCGGGGACGCGGCGTCCGCGCCGCGGGCGAGCCCGAGGAACGACACCACGGCCTGCACGTCGCCGATTTCCGTCACGATCTCGCGGACCCGGTCGGCGACGGCCGCTCGCTCGGCGTCGGCCGGATCGAGGGTCAGCCGGGTGACCCAGGCGCCTTGGGCGGTCAGCCCGTCCGCCACCGCGGCGACCGCCTGGTCGTCGAGCGCGTCTTCGGGCACCACGAGGATCCAGGTGCCGGTGAGCTCGCGCGGCTCGGGGCCGGCGAGCGGCGTCCACCCGACGCGATAGCACCACTCGTCCACTGTGGATTCCAGGCGGCGTTGCCGGTACCAGGAGGACAGCACCGGGGCCACGGTCCGCAGCGACGACTGCTGTTCGGCGGATTCGAGCCGGAGCAGCGTGTCGAGGGCGGCGAAGTCTTCGCGTTCCATCGCGGTCCAGAGTTCGCCGTCGAACCCGCCGGTGGCCGGGCCCGGCTCGTCGGCGGGGTCTTCGAGTTCTTCGAGCCAATAGCGGTCCCGCTGGAAGGCGTAGGTGGGCAGGTCCACGTGACTCGCCGGGCGGCCGGTGGTCCAGGTGACCGGGACGCCCCGGACGTGCACCTCGGCCAGGCTGGTCAGCAGGCGCCGCAACCCGCCGTCGTCGCGGCGCAGCGTTCCCGTGACCATCGCTGCCCCGTCGTGGCCGTCCAGGACTTCCTGCACCGCCGTGGTCAGCACCGGGTGCGGGCTCACCTCGACGAACGCCCGGTGTCCTTGCTCCACCAGCGCCTCGACGGCGGGACCGAAGCCGACCCGGTGGCGCAGGTTGCGGTACCAGTACTCCGCGTCGAGCTCCGGGCCGTCGAGCCACGCCTGCGTGACCGTCGACCACATCGGGACCCCGGTCGCGGTGGGCCGGAGGCCGGCCAGGGTCTCGCCGAGCCGGTCCTGCAGGGCTTCGACGTGGCGGGTGTGGGAGGCGTAGTCCACCGGGATCATCCGGGCCCGCACCCCGTCGTTCTCGCAGGTGACGAGCAGTTCGGCCAGGGCGTCGACGTCGCCGGCGACGACCACCGAGGCCGGGCCGTTGACCGCCGCGAGCTCCACGCACCCGGTCAGGTCGCGCAGCCGCTCGGTCGCGGTTTCCGCGCTGACGGACATCGACAGCATGCCGCCGCGTCCGGCCAGCGACTCCGCGATGGCCTGGCTCCGCAGCGCCACCACCTTCGCCGCATCCTCCAGCGACAACGCACCCGCCACGTACGCGGCCGCAATCTCACCCTGCGAATGCCCGACCACCGCATCGGGCGTCACCCCGAACGACCGCCACACCGCGGCCAACCCCACCATCACCGCGAACGAAGCCGGCTGCACCACGTCCACCCGATCCAGCTCGAGGCCGTC
>NZ_JBSGJD010000511.1:0-1629 GCF_053605405.1 Amycolatopsis sp. NPDC003861 | reverse complement strand
GTGGTCGGCTTCGGCGCGGGCCCGGGCGGCCGCGACGGCGACCGGGACGCGGTCGCGCACCGGCCCCTCGGGCAGCGCGACGCCGAGGGCGGTGACGTCGTCGGCCACCGCGCGTTCGGCCGCCTGCAACGCTTCCGCGGCTTCGCCCTCGGCGGTCTCCGCGACGGCCAGCCGCTCGCGGTGGTCCTTCGCCTGGCCGGCGGCCCAATCCGTGAGCGCGGTCCAGGCGGCGAGGAGACTTTCACCGGCTGTGGGAACCGAGGCTTCGCCCTGGGCTGGGGGCTCCGCCACCCGGATCCCCGAAAGAGCGTCGATCGGCGGCGCGCCGAGGCCGACGAGCGGGTCGCGCGCCCGCGACAGCCGCTGCCGCGCGGCGTCGACCTCCTGCGCGATGCCCGCCTGGTTGTCGGCGGCCTGTTTCGCGGCCGCGCGGGCCGTCCTCAGCCCGGCGTCCGCCGTTTTCGCCGCCTGCTCGAGTTCCGCGACGCGGGCGAGCTGCTCGGTGACCACGTCGGCGGCCGGTGCGCCGTCGAGGGTCGCCACCAGGTCCGCCTGCCGTTGCCGGGCGGTGGCGAGCTCGGTGCGCGCCGCCTGCTCGGCCAGCCCCGCGTCGACCGCCCGGGTGCGCCGCTGCTCGGCGTCCCGCTCGGCGGTCCGGAAATCTTCGGCCGCCACGACAGCTTCCTTGCCCGCCGCTTCGGCGGCCGCTTCGAGGGCGGCCAGCGCGGTGCGCCGTTCGTCCAGCGCGGAAGCTGCCCACGTGGTGAGGCGCTGCCACCCCGCCGGGACGTCGTCGCCGTCGAGCGCCGGCGCTCCCAGCTCCACCAGGGGATCGCGGGCGGCCCGCAAGGCCTCGCGGGCCGCCGCGAACGACTTCGCCACGACCTCGGCCTCCTGCTGGGCCTTCGTGCGTTCGGCGCGAGCCGCGGCCAGTTCCGCGTCGGCGGCGCGCGCGGCTTCGGCGACCCGGGTGCGGCCCTCGATCGTCGCCGAGAGCCACTCACCCCGTTCGCGGACGGCGGCGACGAGATCCGCGTAGTCCGGCCCGGAGAAGGACGCCTCGACCGGCCGCAGCAGGGGCGCCGACTCCGGCGGGCCGTCGACCTCGGCGAGCACCGCGCGGAGTTCTTCCGCCTGCGCCGCCGCCGACGCGCGGGCGTCGGCGTCGCGGTCCACGGCCCGTTCCAGCTTGCGCACGCCCGATTCGGCCGACGACCGGCCGCGTTCGGCGCGGTCGAGGCGTTCGCGAGCCTCGGCGAGGTGGGCGTGGCCGCCGGCGTCCGGCAGGGCCGTCACTTCCTGCTCGCACACCGGGCACGAGTGCCCGACGGCGAGCCCGGCCCGCAGCACCAGCGCCTGACCGGCCTGCTCGGCTTCGGCCACCGCGGTCTTCGCCGCGGCGAGCTCGGTGTCGGCGGCGGCCAAGGCCGTGCGCGCGGCTTTCAGCTCCGCGTGGCGAGCGGCCTGCTCCGGCGCGGCCTTCCGCTGCGCCTCGCACAACGCATACAGCGTGCGGGCATCCGAACGGGCCGCGGCGAGCGGCGCGACATCGGGCTGGGCGCCCAGCGCCGCCCGCGCTTCGGCGTCGGCGGCCTCCGCTGCCTGCAGGCGCTCGTCGGTGGCCGCGGT
>NZ_JBSGJD010000510.1:0-1643 GCF_053605405.1 Amycolatopsis sp. NPDC003861 | reverse complement strand
GGGGCGGCGGCGGCCCCGAAGCCCCGCCGCGCCCGAGCGGCCGCGGGCCGACGTCAGGACGGGCCGACGGAAGTGCTGATTATCCGGACAAATACGACACGCTTCCCCGGATCACCCGTTCGTGGCGATACGTTGCCGACGAGGCCCATCCGCACACGGACAGGAGCGTTCATGAGGGGACAGAAACCGGTCGTGGTGGCGGCCGCCGTGGTCGCCAGTCTCTGCCTCGGCACCGGTGTCGCCGCCGCGGGCGATGGCTGGGGTGCGCCGAAGCCCGGCAGCGATGGCGCCGGCGACAGCTACTACCCGCAGGACGGCAACGGTGGCTACGACGTCGCCGACTACAACCTGAAGGTCACCTACGACCCGGCGTCGCACCAGCTCACCGGGAACCAGGACATCGCCGCGCGGGCGACGCAGGCGCTCAGCTCGTTCAACCTGGACTTCAAGGGCCTGACCGTCGACTCGGTCAAGGTCGACGGCCGGGACGCGAAGTTCAGCCGGACCGGCGATCACGAGCTGGTCGTCACGCCGTCGCGCGCGCTGTGGCGGGGTCAGCATTTCAAGGTGAAGATCGCCTACCACGGCGTGCCCGCGCCGATCAGCGATCCGTCGCTCGGCAACAACGGCTGGCAGTTCGCCCAGGCGGGTGGCGCGTTCGTCGCCGGCGAGCCGCGGTCGGCCACGACCTGGTACCCGGTCAACGACACGCCGCTCGACAAGGCCACCTTCCACCTCGCGATCACCGTTCCCGACGAGTGGGGCGTGATCGCCAACGGCCGCGAGAAGCCGTCGATCAAGACGCCGAACGGCACCACGCACGTCTGGGCCGAAGAGACGCCGATCGTGCCGTACATGACGACCGTCGCGATCGACAAGTGGACCTTCGACCGCCAGAAGCGCAAGGACGGGACCCCGATCGTCAGCGCGTTCGCGCCCGGCGTCCCCGACTCGACGAAGCAGGCCGAGGCCCGGCTGCCGGAGATCCTCGACTTCCTCGAGTCGAAGTTCGGCAAGTACCCGATCGACGCGGCGGGCGGCATCTTCCTCAACGAGCAGATCGGCTTCTCGCTGGAGACGATGAGCCGGCCGATCTACTCGGCGGGCTGGGCGGGCACGGTCCCGACGATCGTCCACGAGAACGCCCACCAGTGGTACGGCGACTCGGTGGCGGTCGCGCACTGGCGCGACGTCTGCCTCAACGAGTGCTTCGCCTCCTACGCCACCTGGCTGTGGGACGAGGCGAAGGAGGGCGTCGACCTGAACGCGCAGTACGCGAACGACGTCAAGACGGCGTCGGCGCGGCTGTGGAACGGCAAGCTCTACGACATGGGTCAGGGCAACGAGTTCACGTACGTGTACTCGAAGGGCCCGATGATGCTGCACGCGCTGCGCAACTACATCGGTGAGCAGGCGTTTTCCTGGGTCCTGAAGACCTGGCCGTCGCTGCACCGCGACGGGAACGCGAGCGTGCAGGAGTTCCAGCGGTTCACCGAGTTCGCGGCGCACCGGAGCCTCCAGGGCTTCTTCGACGCGTGGGTGTACGGCAGCGGCAAGCCCGCCGACCAGTACCTCTACCCGGGTGGGCTCAAGCCCGCCGCCTGAGCGCCGGTCGTCGAGGCCACCCTGCGGACGTAGGGTGG
>NZ_JBSGJD010000509.1:0-1672 GCF_053605405.1 Amycolatopsis sp. NPDC003861 | reverse complement strand
GGCGCTCAGGATCCCCTGAGCGCCGCGAAACGCTTTCAAGGGGAGGAAACCATGTACACCGCTGTCGAGGGGGCCCGCGTCCCGATCCGGATGTGGGCGGACCCCGCGTCGGTCGAAGACCAGGCCATGCGGCAGCTGCACAACGTCGCGAACCTGCCGTGGGTGCACGGCGTCGCCGTGATGCCCGACGTCCACTACGGCAAGGGCGCCACCGTCGGCAGCGTCATCGCCATGCGCGACGCCGTGTCGCCGGCCGCGGTCGGTGTCGACATCGGGTGCGGGATGAGCGCCGTCCGGACGTCGCTCACCGCCGCCGATCTGCCCGACGACCTCGGGAAGCTGCGCCGGCGCATCGAATCGGCCGTGCCGGTCGGGTTCGGGCTGCACAAGACGCCGGTGAACCCGGCGAAGGTGCACGGTGTCGGTGGCTGGGACGCGTTCTAGAAGCAGTTCGGCGAGCTGCACACCGGCGTCCAGGAGCTGCACGACCGGGCCGCGCGGCAGATCGGCAGCCTCGGCGGCGGCAACCACTTCATCGAGGTCTGCCTCGACGACGACGGCCGTGTCTGGCTGATGCTGCATTCGGGTTCGCGCAACATCGGCAAGGAGCTGGCCGAGCGGCACATGGCCGTCGCGCGGAAGCTGCCGCACAACGCCGACCTGCCCGACCCGGACCTCGCGGTGTTCGTCGCCGGCACGCCGGAGATGCAGGCCTACCGGCGTGACCTGTTCTGGGCGCAGGACTACGCGGCGCGCAACCGCGCCACGATGGTCGCGCTGGTGAAGCAGGCGGTGCGCGACGAGCTCCCGCAGGTGACCTTCGACGACGCGATTTCGTGCCACCACAACTACGTCGCCGAGGAAACCTACGACGGCGTCGAACTGCTCGTCACCCGGAAGGGCGCGATCCGCGCCGGATCGGGTGACCTCGGGATCATCCCGGGCAGCATGGGGACCGGTTCGTACATCGTCCGCGGGCTGGGCAACGACTCGTCGTTCCAGTCGGCTTCGCACGGCGCCGGGCGCCGGATGTCGCGCAACAAGGCCAAGAAGCTGTTCACCGCGGACGACCTGGCGGCGCAGACGGCCGGCGTCGAGTGCCGCAAGGACTCCGGCGTGGTCGACGAGATCCCGGCGGCGTACAAGGACATCGAAACGGTGATCCGCGCGCAGACGGACCTGGTCGAGGTCGTGGCGCACCTCAAGCAGGTGGTCTGCGTCAAGGGCTGACGGTACCTTGGCGCCATGACGAGGGGTGGAACGACGGCCGCGTTGCTGGCCGCGAGCGCACTGCTGCTGGGCGGGTGCGCCGAGGTCGGCAACGCGGTCGACCAGGGGTCGAGGACAGTCGGCAAGGTGGGCGTCTGCACCGAGGCACTCGGGCTCGCGGACCTGAACCCGCTGGTCGACCCGGACAAGCTCAAGGCGCGGGCCGCGGACAAGGAGAGGCGGCTGCGCGAGCTCGCCTCGGACGTCCAGGACCAGAACGTCAAGAACGCGCTGCTCGGCATGGCCGGGTCCTACGTCGAGGTGCAGAAGGAACGCATCGAGGACGCCGGCGTCGTGGCCGGCTGGGTGCAGCGCAACGTCAAGAAGCTCGACGCCCTCCGCACCGCCTGCAGTTAGCGAGCACCCGGCTCTCATGCGCCCCAATGTGGCGTTCGGTGCGTTG
>NZ_JBSGJD010000508.1:0-1686 GCF_053605405.1 Amycolatopsis sp. NPDC003861 | reverse complement strand
ACGGCCACCACACCCCAGCCGAAACCCGAACCAACTATCGTCAAGCCCCAGCTGCCTGAAAACCCCGTGTCCGCCCCACCGGGGCAACTCCACCGAGCAGATCTAGCAGCATCGAGGTGGCCACCGACGGGGCCGGTTCACTACTCCAGAGTCGACGCCAGCCAGGGCCGGCGTGCCCACGCGTACGGTAGCTCGCGTCACAGAGTTTCACCTGTTCAAGCGCACCGATAGGCCCACGAAACACAAGCTCATGACCACCGCCCGACACAGCGGAGACCTGAATGTCCTCGATGTAACCGCCACCCCTGTTGCTGAGACGTGCGGGCTGCCCATCGCTCATGCTCACCTGACCCCAGGTTCGACTCAGCCATATATTGTGCCTGGCAGAGTCGGCGGCAAGGCGTAAGACACGCGGAGCCTGTCATTGACCTCATCGAACTTATGTTCGATGATGGCGAGCGGTTAGTCGACATGGACAGGAGGACGGCCGATGACCGACTCCTTTGCGCGCCTTCGGCATGCCGTAGCCGGTACACGGCACGGTGGAGGCCTCAAGCGGCTGTCCAACCGGATACGTCGCGGCGGTTCCGAAGCGTTCGACGACCTAATGTCTAGCCTGTCTAGCCAGCAGAGCAGTGCAGTCGATGAGACCGCGCAGCGCCTCGCCGAACAGGGTGTACAGGCGGTGCTCCTGGGTGGGGATGGTTATCCCGACACGCTCGCCGCAAGCCGGTCGGCCCCCCCGGCTCTATTTGTCAAGGGACCTGTTGAGCTGCTTCAGGCTCCTGGTATCGGGACCTGCGGTTCCCGACATGCTTCCGAAGAAAGCCTGCGCGTGGCGCGGGTATGCAGCGAAGCTGTCGTCGCGAACAAGTTCAATCTTGTATCTGGCTATGCGCGCGGCGTCGACATGATCACGCATACTGGCGCATTAGCCAGCGGTGGAACGACTGTTGCTGTCCTTGCGGAGGGCATCGAGCGGTTCCGAGTTCGACGGGGTGAGTTTGCGGACCTCTGGGATCCAACGCGCGTAGTGGTGGTATCTCAGTTTCCCCCTCACCAGAGCTGGAACGTTGGGGCAGCCATGACACGGAACGCCGTGATCTCGGGACTAAGCCGAGCACTGCTCGTGGTCGAAGCCGGCGAAACCGGCGGCACACTGGCTGCTGGATTGCACGCTTTGGACCGTCAGCAGCCGGTCATGGTCTTGCAACTTAGCGACACACCGGCTGGAAATAAGATCTTGCTGGGCAAGGGAGCACCCCCCGTGCGAAGCCGAAAAGAACTCGAGGCCCGCCTGGCCGACCTGCCGGCAGCTGGTTCAGCGCAGTTGAGTCTCATCTGAGCCTGCGGCCACCCAGTTCGATATCCAGCTACGACGTGCACCGAGCGACGTTGTACGCATTCAGGCCAAGATCACGGCCCGTTCTCGAGGGTTCCTGATGGCCCACCTCACGCTCGAAGGTACGTGAACGTCCGCGGATCGGGCGCCACCGCGCGAGCGCCTCGGCGTAGCCGGCGTCACAACGCATCCAAGGCACTGCCACTCGCTAAGCCGTACCTCCACGACACGCTAAGAGCATGCAGAGGTTGTCAGGCAGGCAAGTCAAAGCCCGGTTCACCGAGAAGGTGAACCGGGCTTTGACCTGCGTGGGCCTACCAGGACTTGAACCTGGGACCTCTTCG
>NZ_JBSGJD010000507.1:0-1700 GCF_053605405.1 Amycolatopsis sp. NPDC003861 | reverse complement strand
GGTGATCTGGCTCGGGATCTTCCTCGGCCTGGCGTTCACCATGGTCAACGTCCAGAGCTTCGCCGCCGCCGGCGCGGCCACTTGGTCACTCGGCTGGCTGGCCGGGTGGCTGCTGGACCCGATGGTGTCGCTCGTGCTGGTGGCGGTGCTGCGGGCGGAGCAGGTGACCGCCCGGTACCAGGTCGACACCGGCCGGTGGGCGCACCGCACGAAGTGGTTCGCGTTCCTCGCCACCTACGTCATGAACACCTGGAAGTCCTGGACGCACCTCGACGTGGCCGGGGTGGTGCTGCACTCGGTTCCACCGGTGCTGGTGTTCCTCGCGGCGGAGACCGCCCCAGTGCTGCGGGACAAGCTCACCGAAGCGGTCATGGCCGCCGCCGGCGCGGCGTTCACCGGAGAGCAGCCCGCCACCCCTCCGGCCGTGGTGTCCGCCGCTCCGGCGGAGGACAGCGCGGGAGAGAAGCCAGCACCCGCTGCCCGGCCGCGACGCCGCCCGGCCCGCAAGCCAGCCGCCAAGCCTGCGCGGAAGTTGCGCGGGGACTACCTGGCCGACGCCCGCGCCGCGTGGGCCCCGGGGGTCGAGATCACCCCGGCCTGGGTCCGGTCCGTGTGCCCGGAGATCTCGCGCGGCACCAGCAAGAACGTCGCCGATGACCTGATCGCCGAAACCGCCCGCCCGGCTGTCGCGCCGGTGCCCGCCGATCAGCCCGTGACCGTCGACCAGGAGGAGGCCGCCTGATGTCCACCACCGCCGACCGCACGCCTGAGTCCGTGAACGGACCCGACCCCGAAGGGCCTCTCTCCGTGAACAGCACGCCCGACCCGTCCACGAACACCCCGGCCGACACGCCCGTGAACGCCACCGGCGACGACGCCGTGAACACCGACCCGGCCGCCACCGACACCGCCACGACGCGGGCCGGGAACGTCGTCCCGATCCGCCCCGACACCGCCCGCACTGCCGACGAGATCCCGCAGCAGGACCGGCCCGCCGCCGACGACACCGAGCCCGGCACGGTCGTCCGCCTGGTCGACCCGCCCGCGACCAAGGCGACGTGGTGGGAGACCGTCTCCGACGCCACCGCCCGCCCGCTGGTCGCCAAGTGGCTCACCTCAGCGGAGGAGTTCAAGGCACGGGCGCGGTTCCTGGTCCGCTACGCCGCCCACACCTTCGCCTTCCACGCGCTGCGGGTACCGGTGTACATCCCGTCCGCGCTGCTGCGCGCCCCGGGCGCATTGTGTCGGCTGACCGCGCGGATGGGGCGATGGGTGTTCGACGCGGAGTCCAAGCCGGTGCGTATGAACGCCCGCGACCGCAACGACGCGGACGTGTACATGAAGCTGCGCGAGGCCCGCAACGAGACCGTGCGCCGCCGCTCCGCCCCGGTCATGGTCGCCGTCCTGGTACTGCTGGCCACGGCGTACCTGTGCCTGACGTTCGTGCCGCCGGTGTGGAACTGGACGGCCCTGGCGGCCACCCTCACCGCCGTGGGCTGGTGGGGCGCCCCGGCGGACAAGCCGGTCGCCGGCCGCGCCGTGGACTCGGTCAAGACGCCCAAGCTGACGTCGTCGATGATCGAGGACGCGCTCTGCTCCCTGGGTATCGGTGGCCTGAACCAGGCCTACGCCAAGGGCAAGCGCATCGAGTTCCCGAACCCGATCGCCCGCGACGGCGACGGCTGGCGCGCCGACGTCGA
>NZ_JBSGJD010000506.1:0-1755 GCF_053605405.1 Amycolatopsis sp. NPDC003861 | reverse complement strand
CGGTTGTTCCGCACGACGGACCACAAGCAGATCGGGATCATGTACCTGGTCACGTCGTTCGCCTTCTTCATGGCGGGCGGCGCGATGGCCATGCTGATCCGCACCGAGCTGGCGCGGCCCGGGCAGCAGTTCCTGTCGCAGGAGCAGTACAACCAGCTCTTCACCATGCACGGCACGGTGATGCTGCTGCTGTACGCGACCCCGATCCTCTTCGGCTTCGCGAACTTCGTCCTGCCGCTGCAGATCGGCTCGCCGGACGTCGCCTTCCCGCGGCTGAACGCGTTCTCGTACTGGCTGTACCTCTTCGGCGGCCTGATCGTGATGTCCGGCTTCCTGACCCCGGGTGGCGCCGCCGACTTCGGCTGGTTCGCCTACACCCCGCTGTCGGACGCCATCCACTCGCCGGGCGTCGGCGCCGACCTCTGGATCTCCGGCCTGGTGATCGGTGGTCTGGGCACCATCCTCGGCGCGGTCAACATGATCACCACCGTGGTCTGCCTGCGCGCGCCGGGCATGACGATGTACCGGATGCCGATCTTCACCTGGAACATCCTGGTCACCAGCATCCTGGTCCTGCTCGCCTTCCCGATCCTGACCGCGGCCCTGATGGGCCTCCTGGCGGACCGGCACCTCGGGGCGCACGTGTTCGACCCCGAAAACGGCGGCGTGATCCTCTGGCAGCACCTGTTCTGGTTCTTCGGCCATCCCGAGGTGTACATCGTCGCGCTGCCGTTCTTCGGCATCGTGTCGGAGATCTTCCCGGTGTTCAGCCGCAAGCCGCTGTTCGGCTACAAGAGCCTGGTCTGGGCGACACTGGCCATCGCGGCGCTGTCGGTCGCGGTGTGGGCGCACCACATGTACGCCACCGGCGCCGTGCTGCTGCCGTTCTTCTCCTTCATGACGTTCCTGATCGCCGTCCCGACCGGCATCAAGTTCTTCAACTGGATCGGCACGATGTGGAAGGGCCAGCTGTCCTTCGAGACGCCGATGATCTTCTCGATGGGCTTCATCGTCACGTTCCTCTTCGGCGGCCTGACCGGCATCCTGCTGGCCGCGCCGGCGATCGACTTCCACGTGTCGGACAGTTACTTCGTCGTCGCGCACTTCCACTACGTGCTCTACGGCACGATCGTGTTCGCCACCTTCGCCGGCATCTACTTCTGGTTCCCGAAGATCACCGGCCGGATGATGGATGAGAAGCTCGGCAAGTGGCACTTCTGGACCACGTTCATCGGCTTCCACGGCACGTTCCTCGTCCAGCACTGGCTGGGCGCGGAGGGCATGCCCCGCCGGTACGCGGATTACCTGACCAGTGACGGCTTCACCACGCTGAACACGATCTCGACGATCGGCGCGTACATCCTCGGTGCCTCGACGCTGCCGTTCATCTGGAACGTCTTCAAGAGCTACCGGTACGGCGAGATCGTCACGGTGGACGACCCGTGGGGCTACGGCAACTCGCTCGAGTGGGCGACCTCCTGCCCGCCGCCGCGGCACAACTTCACCGAGCTGCCCCGGATCCGCTCCGAG
The DNA here is from genome assembly GCF_053605405.1 of Amycolatopsis sp. NPDC003861. Classification (NCBI taxonomy): domain Bacteria; kingdom Bacillati; phylum Actinomycetota; class Actinomycetes; order Pseudonocardiales; family Pseudonocardiaceae; genus Amycolatopsis; species Amycolatopsis sp. NPDC003861. Next base: position 225 of record NZ_JBSGJD010000506.1, on the reverse strand, counting down.
CGGCCGGCGTTCGAGCTGCACTACCCGCACATGATCGAGCGCATCCACTCCGAAGGCGAGATCGGCTTCTTCGGGAAGCAGAAGGTCAACAGCCACGCGGCGCCGTCGCAGCTGCTCACCGAAGCGGTGATCCCGGGAGACCACTCCAAGGACAACGCGAGCGAGCAAGGCGACAAGTAGAACCTGAACGAGTGAGCGCGTGCCCGGCTTTTGTGAAGCCGGGCA
>NZ_JBSGJD010000505.1:0-1761 GCF_053605405.1 Amycolatopsis sp. NPDC003861 | reverse complement strand
TGGCACCGTTAGGTGCCAGCGCCCCTCTCGTGGTGTCGGCAGGTCAGCGCGTCGCGATCGGCTGGTCGGCCTGCTGCTGGGCGAGACGCCGGGCTCGGCGGGCCAAGGTGGCGCGCTTGCGGCGCTGGTAGTGGACGATCATCGCGGCGATGCCGCAGCAGAACGCGATTCCGAAGGCCCACTGGCTGGCGGTGCCGCCTTCAATTGCGCCGGGGAAGTGCCCGATGAACAGGTAGCCGGGCAGGGTGACGGCGCCGAGGATGGCGCCGTGGCGGTAGCGGTGGGCGAGTTTCGGCTTGATGCGGTTGCGGCTGAGGTAGGCGACGACGCAGCCGAGGAGCGCGCCGAAGAGCACGGCGCCGGGGAGGGCCAGCAGGCCGGCGGGGTCGGTGAAGGGTGTGACGAGGAGTCCGATGTAGCCGAAGGGCTGGATGCCGAGGTAGAAGCCGGTGCCTCCGGCGAGGACGAGCCCGGGGATCGTGACGCCGTAACGAATGCTCATGTTCCGAGAGTAAAGCGATTCTCCTACCCCAAAGGGTGATTTCTGGACCAGGGCGCGCGCCATCCGGTTGCGCGCGACACGGCGCTTCGTCGGTGCATTCGATCGGGTGGACGGCATGGTGTTGGGGGCGGCGCGCATGGTGGCCTCCGGGGTGCGGTGGCGGGGCATGAGAGAAGGCCAGGGCCAGCGTCAGGCTGGCCCCGGCCCTTGGGGTGGTGCCCGGCCGGAGGGGAAGGTCCGGCCGGACACCGGGCTTCATCAGAACGGCGGCTCGTCACTGAACCCGCCGCCGGCGGTCGCGCCGACCAGTTCGCGCTCGGCGGCCGGGCCCCACGGGTCGTCGGCCGGGGCCGCGCCGGTGTGGGTGCTGGAGCCGCGGTCCGAGTTGGCGTTCGCGGTGGCGTTCTTCGCGTTCTTGGTGACCGTGGTGGTGGCGTAGCGCAGCGACGGGCCGATCTCGTCGACGGTCAGCTCGATGACAGTGCGCTTGTCGCCTTCCTTGGTCTGGAACGAGCGCTGCTTGAGGCGGCCCTGGACGACGACGCGGGCGCCGCGGGTCAGGGACTCGGCGACGTTCTCGGCCGCCTGGCGCCAGATGGTGCAGCGCATGAACAGTGCCTCGCCGTCCTCCCATTCGCTGGTGGCGCGGTTGAAGGTGCGCGGGGTGGAGGCGACGGTGAAGTTCGCGACCGGCGTGCCGGTGGCGGTGAAGCGCAGTTCGGGGTCGGAGGTGAGGTTGCCGCAGAGGGTGATGATGGTGTCGCCGGCCATGGTGGCCTCCCTGGTGCTCGTTGGGGTGTGGAACGCGGCGCAGCCTCAGCACGCGGCGGCCGGGGGTCGCCGTGAGGCGACGTCCCCGGCCCGGCTCATCCGCCCGCGCGTGAACCAGCCCGCTGCTGGACCGGCATCGGAGTTCGGCAGGGTGGGGGGCTGGTTCGCCCGGGCGGATCGGGCCGGGCTTCGGGGACGCACTGCCCCCGGCCGGGGTGTGCTTACCTTCGGGCGATCCACGTCCCGGCGAGCCGGGCGAGGCCACTTCCGATGACACTCACCCGCCGGCGCGCCATCACCTGCGGCGATCCCGAGCACTGGGGCAGGAGTTCGGTCTGCGGGCTGCTGCCTCACCTGTGGCCACTTCGTCGAGTGGCGCTTAACCGGACGCTGAGTCCGCTCACGGCGTAAGCCGAGCTCCCGAGTACCGTGGCGGGGGGGGGGCGGGCGGGGGGGGGGGCGGCGGCCGGGGGCGCGGGGCCGGCGCG
>NZ_JBSGJD010000504.1:0-1788 GCF_053605405.1 Amycolatopsis sp. NPDC003861 | reverse complement strand
GCCGGGAGCGCCGTAGCACCACGCCGACCGGGTGAACGCCGCGGCGGGCGCGGTCCCGGTTTCGTCGTCCCAGGCGAGCCGGCACGGCCAGTACGCGCCGTGGTCGTCGGTCCGGCGCCGGGCGAGCAGCCAGGAGGCGATGCGCCGCATCGCCTCGCGCTGGCCGGGCACCTCCACCCCGCGTTCGAGGGCGGCGGCGAACAGCGCGAGCGGACCCGGGATCCCGTGCGCCAGCCCGAGGTTGAAGTCGCCGCGCGGGTACTGCCGGGCGTCCTCGGCGACCGGCTGCAGTTCGGGCGGGATCCACCAGCCGGGCACCGTCACCCCGGCCACGGTGATCGGCTCGGTCAGCCCGGTCAGGTACCGCAGGGTCTCTTCCACGACGCCGGTCTCGCCGGCGTCCAGCAGCAGCCGCGCGGTCCCGGACAGGCCGTTGACGACGTCGTAGTGCGACCACGAGACACCGGGGTCGGTGCGTGCCGCGCAGGCCTGCAGCCGGGCCCGCTGGTCGGCCGCCACCCAGGCGGTCAGCTTCCGGCGCAGCGTGGCGTAGTTCGGGCTCAGCCGCTGCACCGCGGCGAGCAGCGCCGCGGGGCCGGCGTAGAGCCCGTTCGACGGCTGTGCCGCCATCAGCTCGGCGGCCCGGGCGACGTGCCGGTGCGCCACCTCGAACCAGCGGTCGTCGGCCGCCGCGAGTTCGGCGTACAGCAACGCGATTCCCGGCAGCCCGGCGGCGAGGGTCACCGGGACCCACATCCGGGCGCCGTAGACAGGCTCGACGTTGTCCGGCCGGTCGGCCACGGCGGCGACGGCGCCGGGGTCGGCGAGCCGGTCCGCAACCAGCCGGACGGCTTCTTCGGTGTCTACTGTGGACGTCGTCATGGCCGGTTCCTCCGCCGGTTCGCGTTGTCCTGCACGGCCCCGCGGGCGATGCCGAGCACCTTCGCCTCCCGGCCGGAAGACCCGCCGAAGAGCCGGTTGCACGTCATGTGCAGCAGGCTGCCGGCGATCCGGGCCTCCGGAGCCGCGCAGCGGCCGTCGGCGACGAGCTCGCGGACGAGCCGGCCGTAGTCGCGGGCGGCCGCGTCGCGCCGGCTCAGCGCGGCCAGCACCGGGGCCCCGGCGTCGCCGAGACCCGCCCAGCCGCCCGCCGGGTCGATCCGGCGCTGCCACCGTGCCTGGTCCTTCCGGTACTCCGCGGGCAGCTCACGCCGGCTGCCGGTGATCGACAGCCACGACTCGGCCGCTTCGCCGGTGCCGGTCACCCACGGGGCGCCCGGCGACGGCGCGCCGAATGCGTGGGCCAGCGCGGCGACGGAGATCGCGCCGAGGGCGTCCAGGGAGAAGGCCCCCTGCTTAGCCAACCGCAGCAAGGCGATGGCCGCGACGCTGTCCTCGCCGAACAGCCGCTCGGCGGCGGCCTGGGCGTCGGTGCCGCCGTAGCGCTCCAGCTCGGGTTCGTACTGCTCGATCCGGTGCGCGCCGGCCAGGCCCGCCCGCTGCCACCCGGCCAGCAGCTCGCTCGCCGCCGGCAGCAGTTCCGACCACAGCCGGGCCGGCTCGCCGTGGAAGCGCAGGCGCAGGTGGTGGCCGTCGGCGTCGGTGTAGCGGATGAAGAACCAGCGGTCCGCGCCCGCCGCGGTGGCCAGCTGCACCAGCCGGGGCACCTCGTCCCGCAGCAGGTCGTCCTGGACCCGGCACGAGCCGCGGACCAGCAGGTACAGCCAGTCGCTCGCCAGCGGCGGCGGCCCGGGCCGGTCGGCGACGTGCGCCACGTGCGGCGGCCGG
>NZ_JBSGJD010000503.1:0-1817 GCF_053605405.1 Amycolatopsis sp. NPDC003861 | reverse complement strand
AACCGCCCCTTTGGGGCGTTCGGTGCGTCAGACGCACCGAACGCCACATTGGGTGCGTTGGACGCACCCAACGCCACATTGGGGCGCTCGGGTCAGATGACGGCGCCGTCGTCCTCGGGGGTGCGCGGCGGCAGCCAGGAGTTGCCCGGCACGCCCCACTTGTTCGACTTCAGCATCTTCTTCGCGGCGCGCGCGTGCCGGCCGACCAGGCGGTCGAGGTAGATGTACCCGTCCAGGTGGTCGGTCTCGTGCTGCAGGCAACGCGCGAAGTAGCCGGTGCCCTCGACCTCGATCGGGTTGCCGTCGACGTCGGCGCCGGTCACCTTCGCCCACTTCGCGCGGCCCGTCGGGTACGACTCGCCGGGCGCCGAGAGGCAGCCCTCCCAGTCGTCGTCCGGGTCCGGCATGGTCTCCGGGATCTCCGACGTCTCGAGCTTCGGGTTGACGACGACGCCCTTGTGCCGCACGCCCTCGTCGTCCGGGCAGTCGTAGACGAACACCCGCAGATCGAGGCCGATCTGGTTGGCCGCGAGGCCGACGCCCTCGGCGGCGTACATCGTCTCGAACATGTCGTCCACGAGCGTGCGCAGCTTCTCGTCGAACTCGGTGATCTCCCGAGTCGGCTGGTGCAGCACGGGTTCGCCGGCGATAACGATGGGGTGGATGGTCACGGCGAGCCAGTTTAGTCGGACCCCTCTGGTAGACCTGCATCAGACCGTGACGCGCCGACGCCGATGCCCACGTCGGCGGCCGCTTCCGTGGTTGAATGGCGCCCGCGGAAGAGCTAGGTCTGATTCGCCATGACGCCCGATTGAGAGGGACTCGGATGGACGCCGCGGAGTCGATGGCTGAGCCGCAGCCGCAGCCGTCGCCGCCGAAGCCCGTGCCCGGCCTGACCGAACGCGAGGTCGAGATCCTCGCCTTCGAGCGCCAGTGGTGGCGACACGCCGGGGCGAAGGAGAACGCCATCCGCGAACGCTTCGACTTGTCTGCGACGCGCTACTACCAGCTGCTCAACAAGCTGCTGGAGAAGCCGGAGGCGATCGAAGCCGACCCGATGCTGGTGAAGCGGCTGCGCAAGACGCGTGCCGCCCGCCAGCGCAAGCGAGGCGCCCGGCGACTGGGGATCGAGCTGAAATGAGTGTGTTTTCCGGAATGTCCCGGCCGATGAAGGCCGCGGGCGTCGCGTTGGTCGGGGTGGCCATCATCGCCGCCGTCATCGGCGGGATCACCGCGCTGGGCGGGGGTGACGGCTCGAACGAAGCCGGGCCGAGCGGCACTTCGCCGACGCCGTCGGGCTCGTCCTCGGCTCCGCCGTCGACGTCGTCTTCGGCTTCCGCTCCGGCATCGTCTTCGACCTCGGCCGGGTCTTCGTCGCCCACGCCGCCGTCGACCTCGTCTCCGGCGCCCGGCCAGCCGACGTCGGCCGGCCCCGGCCAGCCCGGTGGTGACCAGCAGGCCTCCAACAAGTGGGTGACCGTCCGGGTGTTCAACAACTCGACGATCAAGGGCCTGGCCGACCGCGCGGCCGAGGACTTCCGCGGTTCCGGGTGGAACGTCAACGAGGTCAGCAACTACTCCCAGGGCGTCATCCCGACGACGACGGCGTTCTACCGCCCGGGCACCGACGAGGAAGCCGCGGCCAAGCAGCTCGCCCAGGAGTTCGGCATCAAGGCCGAGCCGCGCTTCGAGGGCATCCAGAGCGCAAGCCCCGGCGTGATCGTCATCGTGACGAAGGAATACCAGGCCGGCCACAAGGGCAGCTGACCCGTAACTCGCGTGCTTGAGCACGTAACTCGCGTGATTGGGGCCGGAAC
>NZ_JBSGJD010000502.1:0-1818 GCF_053605405.1 Amycolatopsis sp. NPDC003861 | reverse complement strand
CTCGATCATCTTGATCACCCCGGCCACGCCCGCGGCGCCCTGGGTGTGGCCGATGTTCGACTTCACCGACCCGAGCCACAACGGCTCGGCCCGGTCCTGCCCGTAGGTGGCCAGCAGGGCCTGTGCCTCGATCGGGTCCCCCAGCGAAGTCCCGGTACCGTGGGCTTCCACCGCATCGACGTCCGAAGTGGACAGTCCGGCGCTCGCCAGCGCCGCCCGGATCACCCGCTGCTGCGACGGGCCGTTCGGCGCGGTCAGGCCATTGGACGCCCCGTCCTGGTTCACCGCCGAACCCCGGACCACCGCCAGCACGCGATGTCCCCGTTCCCGGGCCACCGACAACCGTTCCAGCAACACCAATCCGGCGCCTTCGCTGAAGCTCGTGCCGTCCGCGTCCCGCCCGAACGCCTTGCACCGGGCATCCGGTGCCAGGCCGCGCTGCCGCGAGAAGTCGACGAACAGGCTCGGCGTCGCCATCACCGTCACGCCACCGGCCAGCGCCAGGGAACACTCACCCCGCCGCAACGCCTGCGCCGCCAGGTGAATCGCCACCAGCGACGACGAACACGCCGTGTCCACCGTCAACGCCGGACCCTCGAACCCGAGCGAATACGCCACCCGGCCCGAAGCCACACTGCCCGCGTTGCCGGTCAGCCGGTACCCGTCGAGCTCCTCCACCCCGGCTCGGGTGCTGACGGCGTACTCCTGGTTGATGACACCGGCGTAGCAGCCCACGGCGCTGCCCGCGAAGGCGGCGGGATCGAGACCGGCGTCCTCGAAGGTCTCCCACGCGACCTCGAGGAGCACTCGCTGCTGCGGGTCCATCGCCAGGGCCTCGCGGGGGCTGATGCCGAAGAACGCCGGGTCGAAGTCCGCGGCGTCGCCGAGGAAACCGCCTTCACGGACGTAGGACTTGCCGGCCTGCCCGGGATCCGGGTCGAACAGCCGCTCCACGTCCCAGCCGCGGTCGTCCGGGAACGGGCCGATGGCGTCGGTTCCGCCGGCGACCAGCTCCCACAGCTGGGCCGCCGACGCGACCCCGCCGGGGAACCGGCACGCCGTGCCGACGACGGCGATCGGCTCGTCCGGTCCCGGCTGCCCGGTGGCGCGCTTGCGGAGCCGTTCGTTCTCCTTGAGGGAGGTCCGCAGGGCTTCGACGAGTTCTTCGTGGGACGTGGGCATTCCGCTTCTCCGTACTCCGCGTCTGGTCCGGGGCTCGCCGGGTCACAGCCCGGCGCTGCGCCGCGCCTGGTGCACGAGGTCGGCCGCGTCCATCGCGTCGAACTCGTCGTCCGCCGGCCCGGCCGCTTCCGCGCCGTCCGGGCCGGCCAGCCGGAGCAGCGCGTCCAGGACCCCGGCGTCCCGGAACCGGCTCAGCGGGGTGGCGGCCAGCACCCGCCGGAGCTCGTCTTCACCCGGCTCGCCGGCCGGTTCGTCGCGGCCACCGGGGAAGAGCTCGGCCCGCAGGTGCCGGGCCAGCACCGCGGGCTTCGGGTAGTCGAAGACCACCGTCGCGGGCAGGCGCAGCCCGGTCGCGCGGCTCAGCCGGTTGCGCAGTTCGACCGCGGTCAGCGAGTCGAACCCGAGCTCCTTGAACGCCGACTCGGCGTCCAGCTCGGCTCCGGCCGCGTGCCCCAGCACGGCGGCGACGCCACCGAGCACCAGGTCGACGAGCGCGCTTTCCTGTTCGATCTCGGTCGCGCCGTCCAGGCGCCGGGCCCAGGTTTCCCCGGGCACCGGCGCCGCGGCCGCCTCCGCGGCCGGGCGCGAATTTGACACCTCTTAAAACCACACACAAAATGTAGGTTGGGGTTTTGC
>NZ_JBSGJD010000501.1:0-1819 GCF_053605405.1 Amycolatopsis sp. NPDC003861 | reverse complement strand
TTTTGTGAGGGTTGTACTGAGTTTTGATGTCCTCATCGAGGGGCAGTTTTTAGTGTTCGTTGGTGTATAGGTTTGCGGCCGGGCGCGGGGGGGGGACGTCCGACGCCCCTCGCCGCCGTGGATAGCCCGCACCGCCGCGCAGACGCTGCGCGCCGAGATCGGCCACTGATCCACAGACCGGGCCCCACCGACAGCCCGCACTCCCCCTTCTCGGGAAGGATGCTCATGTCTCTCACCCTCGCCAGCACCACCGCCATCGTCGCCAGCGTCCCGGCGCTGCTCGGCTTCATCCCCGACGAGTCTCTGGTGCTGATCACCGCACTTACCAACGGCGACAGCACGGTCACCACCGGCCCACTCAGCCGAATCGACCTCATCCACCTCACTGACCATGCCGACGACTGTGCGCGGCAGTTCAACCGGCAATGCGGCGACCTGCCCGTCCTCTGCGTCACCGGCATCCTCGTCCGCACCGTCGACGATGCCGGTGACGACTCGCTACCGCTGCGCGCCGACGTCGACAACGTCGTCACACAGCTGGCCAAGCACGGATTCACCGACATCGACGTGGTCCACGTGCCGGCTATCGCCGAGGGCGCGCGGTGGCGCTCCTATCTCGACCCCGACCGCACAGCTGTCCTGCCCGACCCCGCAACCACCCCGGCCGCGGTCGCCGCCATCGCCGCCGGACACACCATCGCCTCTTCCCGGGAAGACCTCGCGGCGCGGTTCACTCCCGCACCGGAGCATCTCCGCGCACGTCTGCAGCCCCGCATCACCGACGCCGTCGAATCCGCAGCCATCGACCAGCACCGGCACCTCGCCGCATACGTCCGCCTAGCCCGCGCCGACGCCGCGATCCGTGCCGCCGCCCACGGCGAGCTGCCTGCCGACGATGCCGTCGTCGCCGATCTCGCCGCGACCTTCGCCACGCTGCCGTTTCGCGACGCCCTGCTCGCCGTCCCCGACGACGCGACGCGCCTGGCGGCCGAGAACCTGGTTCTGCACCTGTGGCAGCACACCTGCGCCCCCGTCGCCGGCCAGCTCGCCACCGTCATCGCCGCGCACGCGTACCTGCGTGGCGACGGAACACGAGCGCGGATCGCGCTCGAGAACGCCGACCCCGAGCAGCCCCTGACCGGACTGCTCTCACGTCTGCTCGGCCAGGCTGTCGCACCGTCGGAGATCCGTCACGTGATCGAGAACGCCAGCACCGAAACTCGGCGCGTCCTGCTCGGCGAGCCCGCGATCGAGTAGGCGCGACTTCCACCCTCTCCACGCCGTTAGCTCCCCTCGCCGGGGGTGCCCCGGAGCGAGGCGGCAGCCCGCAGCCCGAACGCCCGCCGGACATGCGCGGGATGGTCGTGGGTGATGGCGCGACGGCGAGCGAGTGTCACCGGCGGAGGCCTCGCCCGGCTCGCCGGTTGTGGATCGCCCGGAGGTAAGCACACCCCGGCCGGGGGCTGTGCGTCCCTGAAGCCCGGCCCGATCCGCCCGGGTGAACCAGCCTTCCACCTCTCCGAGGCCCGACGGCGATCGCGCGCGGGCTGGTTCACGCGCGGGCGGATGAGCCGGGCCGGGGACGTCGCCTGACGGCGACCCCCGGCCGCCGCGTGCTCAGGCTGCGCCGCGTTCCACACCCCAACGAGCACCAGGGAGGCCGCCATGGCCGGCGACACCACCATCACCATCATCGGCCACCTCACCGCCGACCCCGAACTCCGCTTCACCGAGGCCGGGACGCCGGTCGCGAACTTCACCGTCGCCTCCACCCCGCGCACCTTCAACCGCGCCACCAGCGAATGGGAGGACGGCGAGG
>NZ_JBSGJD010000500.1:0-1831 GCF_053605405.1 Amycolatopsis sp. NPDC003861 | reverse complement strand
GGGTGTCGTGCCGTTCCTCAAGATCGCCAACGACACCGCCGTCGCGGTCAACCAGGGCGGCAAGCGCAAGGGCGCGGCGTGCGCGTACCTCGAGACGTGGCACGTCGACATCGAGGAATTCCTCGACCTGCGCAAGAACACCGGTGACGACCGCCGCCGCACCCACGACATGAACACCGCGAACTGGGTGCCGGACGAGTTCCTCCGCCGCGTCGAGGCCGACGCGCAGTGGACGCTGTTCTCGCCGAACGAGACCCCGGACCTGCACGACCTCTACGGCAACGAGTTCTCCCGGCGCTACCGCGAGTACGAGGCCGCCGCCGAGCGCGGCGAGATCAAGGTGTTCCGGCGCGTCCGCGCGGTGGACCTGTGGCGCCGCATGCTGACCATGCTGTTCGAGACCGGCCACCCGTGGATCACCTTCAAGGACCCGTGCAACCTGCGCTCGCCGCAGCAGCACGTCGGCGTCGTGCACTCGTCCAACCTGTGCACCGAGATCACGCTGAACACCAACAGCGAAGAGGTCGCGGTCTGCAACCTCGGCTCGGTCAACCTGCTCAAGCACGTGACCCCCGAGGGCCTCGACACGAAGCGCCTCGAGAAGACCGTGCGCACCGCCGTCCGCATGCTGGACAACGTGATCGACATCAACTTCTACACGATCCCGGAGGCGCGCCGCTCCAACCTGCGCCACCGCCCGGTCGGGCTGGGGCTGATGGGCTTCCAGGACGCGCTGTTCGAGCTGGGCCTGCCGCTGTCGTCGGAAGCCGCCGTGCAGTTCGCCGACACGAGCATGGAGCACATCTCCTACTACGCGATCTCGGCGTCGACCGACCTCGCCGAGGAGCGCGGTCAGTACCAGTCGTTCGAGGGTTCGCTGTGGAGCAAGGGCATCCTGCCGATCGACTCGATGCAGCTGCTCATCGACGCGCGCCAGGGTGACAACCTCGACGTCGACCTGTCCACGACGCTGGACTGGGCGCCGCTGCGCGAGCGGGTCAAGACCGTCGGCATGCGCAACTCCAACGTGATGGCGATCGCGCCGACCGCGACGATCTCCAACATCTGCGGGGTCGGCCAGTCGATCGAGCCGCTGTTCCAGAACCTGTACGTCAAGTCGAACATGTCCGGCGACTTCACCGTGGTGAACCCGCACCTGGTCCGTTCGCTCAAGGCGCGCGGGCTGTGGGACGAGGTCATGGTCAGCGACCTGAAGTACTTCGACGGCAGCCTCGGCCAGATCGACCGCGTGCCGGACGACCTGAAGGCGCTGTACGCGACGGCGTTCGAGATCGAGTCGAAGTGGCTGGTGGACGCGGGTTCGCGGCGCCAGAAGTGGATCGACCAGGCGCAGTCGCTGAACCTGTACATCGCGGCGCCGAGCGGCCGCAAGCTCGACCAGCTGTACCGCTACGCGTGGCACAAGGGCCTCAAGACCACGTACTACCTGCGGGCGCAGTCCGCGACGCACGTGGAGAAGAGCACCCTGCGCGGCACCGACGGCAAGCTGAACGCCGTCTCGGCCACCCCGGCCCCGGCCGCGGCCGCTCCGGCTCCCGCCCCGGCCCCGGCCCCGGCGCCGACCCCGTCGCCTTCTCCGTCGCCCAAGCCGGAGCCGGACGTCGACTTCGTGGCCACCGAAGGCGCCGCCTGCCGCATCGACGACCCCGACTGCGAAGCCTGCCAGTAAGCCTCCCGCGGCTTGTCGTGAGTGGTAATTAGGGTTCTAACCCTAATTAAACAAAAACAACCCCCCCACCCGAAGTGTTTGTGAATTACAAACTGGGGAAAAAGGAAACAGAAAGGAAGAAGGGGGTGTATGGTGAGAGTG
>NZ_JBSGJD010000499.1:0-1861 GCF_053605405.1 Amycolatopsis sp. NPDC003861 | reverse complement strand
AAGGTGGGCCGCTGGGACTCACCGGAGGGCCGCCGCTGTCTTGATCAGCGTGCCGGAGACGCCGAGCAGCTCGGCGCCCTTCTGGACGACGTTGATGATCTTCGTCAGCTGGTCGAGCGAGTCGCTGATCTTCTTCAGCGCCGACTCGCTCGCCGCCCCCGACCAGATCTTGCCCAGCTGGTCGGCGGCCTTCGTCAGCTCGTTGTACATGCTGATGAACTGCTCGGCCTTGCGGACCAGGTCCACCACGTGCTTCGCGATCTGCTCCGGCTGCCCGGTCACGATCTGCGGCAGGATCGTGATCGGGCCGCCCGAAGACGCGGTCGCGTCCATCGCGCTGGAGTTCGGGAAAGTCAGCATCGGTCCTCACATCAGGTTCGAGGGGCGGACGATCAGACGACGGAGGCGGGCCGGTAGACGCTGACCTTCGCCAGCCCGCCGGTGCGGGCGTCGAGCAGCCCGTGGTTGTAGAGGCGGCCGCCGTCGCCGGCGACGCCGATGACCGGCTGGCGGTCGGAGAACAGCAGCGGCTCCACCACCACGACGTCACCGCTGTGCACCCCGCCGGGCACGTCGGAGAACGTCCGCGCGGTGCCGGCGTAGACCTCGATCAGCCCGACCCGCGCCTGGTTGTCGGCGTCGCCGGCCAGCCAGTCGTTGAAGTCGGCGACACCGTGGAAGCGCGTGTCGGTGATCGGGTGGTCGCCGAGCCGGCCCAGCCGCGCGTCCCCCAGGTAACGCAGCACGTTCCCGACCGACGACGGCTCGCCGTGCGCGCCCGCGCTGTCGTTGATGGCCAGGGTGGCGAGCTCGGAAGCGTGCGAGCTGCCCCAGATCGACGACGCGGTGCTCGCCGGGGCGTGCCCGCCGCCGTAGCCGGACGCGACGTCCTGGTCGGCCGCCTGGTAGGCGTCGGCGCTGGCCTTGACCAGCCCGTTGATCTGCTGCAGCAGCTGCAGCAGCGTGCGGACGGCGGTGATCTGGCCGGAGTGCAGGGCCGCGTTCGCGGCGGCGACCGCGCTGCCGAAGGTCGCGAACGACATCGGCTGCACGACGAGCCGTTCGAGGTCGGCCACGGCGTTGATGCCGTGCGCGATGATGCCCCCGACGTTGCCCACGGCGGAGCGCATCGCCTCGGGCTCAGCCCGGTACTCGCCGGCCATGGGTCTCCTTCCGGGGGGTGTGCTCGGCTGAGCGTAGGTTCGGCCCCGGAAGCGGGCGGACGGCAAAAGTACCCACCGTGCGCGCGCGGCGAGTGGCCAAAATACCGGTCAGAGCCGCCCCGATCCGCTGGAGCATTGCCGCATGAGCCTCATCCCCGAGCGCCCGTCCGAGATCGTGCTGCAGTCGCCGCCGATGCTCCCGAAGAGCTCGTCCGGCGGCATGGTCCAGCTGATGATGTTCCTGCCGATGATGCTCGGCATGGGCGCGATGTCGTTCGTCTACATCGGACGCGACGGCGGCGTGATGACGTGGATCTTCGGCGCTCTGTTCCTCTGCGCCATGGGCGGCATGGTGGTGATGTCGCTGGGCCGCGGCGGGATGGCGAAGAAGGCGCAGATCAACGACGAGCGCCGGGACTACCAGCGGTACCTCTCCGGGCTGCGCGCCCAGGTCCGCGAGATCGCCGACGGCCAGCGCGCGGCCATGGTCGCCGTCCAGCCCGACCCGGCCGACCTGTGGGCCTACGTCGAGACCGGGAAGCTGTGGGACCGGCGCCGCAGCGAGCCGCAGTTCGCGCAGGTGCGCGCGGGCACCGGGCCGCATGACGAGCTGGGGCGGCACGCAATACGCGTGGGGCTCGCCGACCATCATCGGGATGGCGCTCGGCTCGGTCGTGCTGCTGGCGGCGTTCGTCTTC
>NZ_JBSGJD010000498.1:0-1862 GCF_053605405.1 Amycolatopsis sp. NPDC003861 | reverse complement strand
AGTGCGGCAGGCCCGCTCGGGCAGGTCGCCCGCGGGGCCGGCGCCGGGCCTGCCGCAGCTCGGCCGCCGGGGTGGGGTTCGGGGCCGGCTGCGGGTGGGTGGGGCGTGCTCGGACAGATCGGCGCCGGAACTACCGCAGCAGCAAGGCCGGCGTCAGCCGCCCGTCCCGAGCAACGTGGCCTCCACCGCCTCCGCCCGCTCCGGCAAACCGACCGCCCGCCACAGCTCCGCCGCCAACCCCAGATGACGCCGGGCCGCGGCCTGGTCTCCCAGCTCCCTCTCGAGCTCGCCCAGCTGCTGCCAGCACGCCGCCTCGTTGCTGCGGTCGCCGTTGGCGCGGAACACGTGTGCCGCGCGTTGGAGGGCCGACTCCGCCCTTGCCCGGTCGCCCAGTTCCGCGTGGATGGCTCCGAGCCGCTGGTCGGTGTACGCGCCGCAGCGCTCGTCGCTGATTTCGCTGAAGATCGTCAACGCTTCGGTGAGGTTGCGCAGCGCCGCGGGGGTGTCGCCCGTCTCCAGGTGGTAGCGGCTGAGGGTGCGGAGGATCACCGCCTGGCGGTGGCGGTCTCCGAGGCGGCGGGCGATCCTCAAGCCCTCCTCGATCCACGGGCCCGCGTCACCGGCTCCCCGCTCGAAGCCGATGATGCCGATGGCCGTCCGGAGCTGGGCCTCCGCCTGGCCGTGTCCGGCGGCCACCACGTGCTCCAGCGCCTCCCGGTCGACGGCCAGCGCCGCGTCGAGTTCGCCTCGGACGCGGTGGACCGTGCCCAGGCTCGCCAGCGCGAGGCCTTCGCCGCGCCGGTCGCCGATCGACTGGTACAGCTTCACGCACCGGTGCAGGTCGTTGCGGGCTTCGGCCATCTCGTCCAGGTAGATGTGCACCTGGCCCAGCCCCTGCAGCAACGCCGCCTCGCCGTGGGTGTTGCCGGCCGCGGCGGTGGCGTCCAGCGCGATCCGGTGGCTGCGGTTCCAGTCCTGGTACAGGCTGCGGTGGTCGTAGTACGGCACCGCGGCGACCGCCAGTTCCCAGGCCGCCTCGTCCAGGCCCCAGTCCGCCGCGAGTTCGATCGCCCGCAGCAGCGTCCCGCGCTCGGCGTCGAACCAGGTGATGGGGTCGACGACCACGTGGTCCGGGGTCCAGCGCGGCGAGCGGCCCGGGGTCGGCCGGAAGAGGCTGGGGTAGCACAGGTCGCGGGCCTGCTCGGCGAGGGCGAGCCACGCGGCGAGGACCCGCTCCACCGCCGCCCGGCGGTCCTCGAACGAGTAGTGCTCCTGCGCGCCTTCCGACGCGTACGCGCGCAACAGGTCGTGCAGCCGGTACCTCGGCTGGCCGGCGCGGTCGGTCGTCACCAGGCGCACGAGGTAGGCGTCGACCAGCGCGTCCAGCACGTCGTCCGGGACGGGCCGGCCCAGCAGCGGGCCGATCACCCACGCCGGGAGCGTCTCCGCGCCCAGCAGCCCCAGCAGCCGGAACGCCCGGACGGCGTCCTCGGGAAGCAGCCGCAGGCTCAGGTCGAAGTTGGCCCGCACGTCGAGGTCGCCGACCCGCAGCTCGCGCAGCCGCCGGGATTCGTCCGCCAGGCGGTCGCGCAGCACCTGCAGGGTCCACGCCCGCCGGCTCGCGAGCTTCGCCCCGGTGATCCGGATGGCCAGCGGGAGCCGGCCGCACAGCCGGACGATCTCCTCGGCCTGCTCCGGTTCCCGCTCGACGCGCTCCGCCCCGGCGATGCGGGCGAAGAGGGCGAGGGCGTCTTCGGTGGGCAGCACGTCCAGCTCGACGTGCTCGGCGCCGGCCAGGTCCGCCAGCCGGTGCCGGCTGGTGACGACCACCGCGCAGCCCCCGGACGGCGGCAGCAGCGGCC
>NZ_JBSGJD010000497.1:0-1862 GCF_053605405.1 Amycolatopsis sp. NPDC003861 | reverse complement strand
CCCTGGGTCGTGGCCGTCGGCGGCACCAGCGTCGGCCTGGACCAGAACAACCAGGCCAAGGTGCTGACCGGGTGGGAGAACAGCGGCAACACCCAGTCCGGCACCTCGTGGGCACCGCAGCGGGACGCCGACGGGCCGTTCGCCTCCGGCGCCGGCGGCGGCACCTCCGCCCTCTACGACGCGCCGGACTGGCAGGCCGGGGTCGTCTCCGGCAACGGCGGGAAGCGGGCGGTGCCGGACATCGCCGCTTTGGCCGACTCTTACACCGGGATGCTGGTCGGGCAGACCATCAAGGGCCAGTTCGGGATCGGCTCCTACGGCGGCACCTCACTCGCCTCGCCGCTGATCGCCGGGCTCGTCGCTGACGCCCAGCAGGCCCGCTCCGGCACCGCCCGCGCCGGGCTGCTCACCCCCACCCTCTACAGCTTGAAGGGATCCGCTGCGATCGCCGACGTCACGCCGCAGAAGGCGGGAGTGTGGACGCCGATGATGCATGCCTTCGGCGGCGTCGCCGTCCCCGGCGAGCAGGGCAGCTACCTGATCGACTTCGACGCCCGTCCGCAGAACCTGCACAGCGGCCCCGGCTGGGACAACGTCACCGGCCTCGGCACCCCCACCGACGGCTTCATCTCCGCGCTTTCCCAGTAACCACAACCTCTTCTCGCGGCAAGCCCGCTCCAGTGCGGGCGGGTTTGCCGCGGCCTCCATCGACCTCGAGGAAGGACAGTTCCATGTCGGAGACGCCACAGCCGGCAGCGAACCGGTTGCGGGTGCTCGCGCTCTGGCTGGCCGGAATCGCGCTGGTCGGCACTGCGGGTGTGCTGCTCTCACCGACAGGGCCGACGCCCGACGCCGCTCGCGGCGCCGACCCCGTCGAGCTGGGAGTCGAGCTGCACGGCCCGGTCGTGGCCGCCCGGGCGGTCCCGAATCTGACCGGGCTGCCTGAGGCGAGCACCTTCAGCACCATTCCGGGCGCCCCGCAGGACGCGATGACCGAGGAGGTACCGGACGGGCAGCTCGTGCACCCGACCGAGCCGGTGCCGGTGTTCGACCAGCCCGGCGGTGCGGCCATCGCGGTCCTGCCGACCACCCAGCTCGGGTCCGACACCTGGCTGCCGGTGATCGAAGAGGAACCAGGCTGGGTGCAGGTGCTCCTGCCCTCGCGGCCCAACGGCTCCACCGGCTGGCTGTCCACCCAGGACAACACGCTCGACAGCCGATCGACGACCGACCAGATCGTCATCGACCGGGCCGCGTTCCGGCTCACCCTCTACCGCGATCACCAGCAGATCGGCACCTGGAGCGTCGGGGTCGGCACCGCAGCCTCGCCGACCCCGGCCGGGCGGACGTTCGTCCTCGCGTCGATGACCGACGCGAAACAGAAGTTCAGCTCGGTGATCTTCCCGCTCGGCATTCACTCGGCCACGTTCACCACCTACGGCGGCGGCCCGGGGACCACGGGCATTCACGGCTGGCCCACCGCCGACGTGTTCGGCCGACCGTCCAGCGACGGATGCATCCGCGTCCCCGCTGAAGCCCTCGCCACGTTCACGAATCCGGCAGATCCGGTGCCCATCGGCACCCCGGTCCTCATCCGCTAGCCCAACCACACCAACACTTCTGGAGACATCAGCCATGAACACCACTCGTACCGCCCTCGCCGCGGCCGGAGCCGGCGCGCTCCTCATTGGCACCCTCACCACGTTCGCCTCCAGCTGCACCCCCGCGACCGCGGCGCCGCCCGCCCTCTCAGCCGCCGCAGCAACATCGACCGCGACCGGGATCTCCGTCTCCGGCGGCGAGCACCTCTCGGCCAGTCCCAGTGTGTCCAGCAGCGGCGCGATCAAGACCGCCGGCGGCTC
>NZ_JBSGJD010000496.1:0-1884 GCF_053605405.1 Amycolatopsis sp. NPDC003861 | reverse complement strand
GGTGCGCTGGCTGGTCCGCCGCCGTCGCGCGGCCGCCGAGCCGGTCGAGCCCGCCGAAGACCCGCGGCTGCGCACGCTGACCGGCCGGGCCGGGCTGGTGGCCCAGGTGCTGGGCGCGCTCATCGCCGTCGCCGGCGTCGGCCTCGGCGTCCGGATGTGGCACAAGGGCCTCGGGTCGTGGCAGACGCCGACCCAGGAGCACGACACCGTCACGCACGCCGTGCTGACCGCCTTCACGCACTTCACCGGCAAGGCCGCGCCGTGGCAGATCCTGCCGATCGACGTGGTGCACGACACGAACGTCCAGTTCTACCCGCCCGGCTTCACCGACATCAGCGCGCTGCTCACCGACGTCTTCGGGGACACGATGCTGTCCCTGAACCTGGCGACGGTGGTGTTCTCGGTGGTCGTGCTGCCGCTCTCGGTGGCGGCGCTGACCGCGGCGGTGCTCCGGCACGGCCGGCTCGGCCGCGGCTGGGTCGAGCTCGCGGCGGGCGTCGCCGCACTGGTGTCCGTGCAGCTGTACCGCCCCGGCATCGCCTTCGCCCACGACGGCGGCGTCCTGCCGAACGCGGCCGCGATGACGCTGATGCCCGGGCTCGTCGCCGTGATGCTGGTGATCGGCAAGCGCAACTGGGGCCGCGCGGTGCTGGTGGGGGTCGCCGCCGCCGGGGCGTTCAACCTGCACCCGAGCGCGCTGACCTCGATCGCGCTGACGACGGTCGCGGCCATGATCGGCCTGCTGTTCACCAAGGCGGGCCGGCTCGCCTTCGTCCGCGCGTTGCTGCCGCTGGTGCTGGCGGGCGTGGTGGCGGTGGTCCTGATCATCCCGGACGTCCTGGCGCTGCTGCGGCTCGGCAACGGCTCGGTGGTCGACGCGCCGGCCAACATCCGCGGAACGCAGCTGGGCGCGTCGTTCGAGCTGGTCGCCCGGCTGCCGTACGGCGGGTACTTCGACCCGAGCGGCACGATGGGCCAGCTGGTGCTCGGCCTGCTGGGCCTGGCCGGCGTCGCCGCGGCGGTGCTGTCCCGGCGCGCGTGGCCCTTGCTGACGGCCTGGCTGTTCTGGGCGGCGGTCATGGTGAGCTTCCACTACTCGCCCAATTCGGGCTTCGGCGCGATGATCGGCCGCTACTACTACCGGGTGGCCAACCGCCTGGACACGCACGTCTACCTGCTGATCCCGGTTTTGGCGGGCGTCCTGTTCGTGGCGCTGGGGCTGTTCGTCGTCGCGGTGCAGAAGCGCAACCCGATCCCGGCGCGCTTCCGCCCGGCGGTGGCGTACGGGCTGATCGTGGTGTTGCTGGGTGCGCTGACGGTGACGTCGTTCCGCGGCTACATGAACACGGGGGCGCTGTCGTTGAGCCAGCGCTACGCGGCCCCGCAGTTCGTCCGCTACAACGCGGCGGACGACGCGGCGGCGAAGTGGCTGCACGAGCACGCGGCCCCAGGAGAGACGATCCTCAACAACGCGAACGACGGCTCGACGCTGTTGTACGTGGACTACGACCTGCCGATCCTCAACATCGTCCCGGACGGCCACAGCCCGATCCAGGACAACATCACCCTGCTGGCGATGTTCAACTACTACCCGGAGGACCCGGAGGTCCAGAGCATCCTGCGGGCGAAGAACGTCCGCTGGGTGTACGTGGACACGTCGGCCCCGACGGTCGGGACGGATGGGCACCACTGGACGGGCAAGCTGACGTACAGCTTGGCGCCGGGGCTGAGCCGGCTGACGGGGTTGCCGGGGCTGACGAAGGAGTTCAGCTCGGGGACGGTGAGTGTGTACCGCCTGGATCTACCCCAGACCCCACCGCGCGGTTGACGGGCCACCTCGGTATCGCCGGCTGTCGCGAATGACTCATTCGGGACGTCCGAGGT
>NZ_JBSGJD010000495.1:0-1946 GCF_053605405.1 Amycolatopsis sp. NPDC003861 | reverse complement strand
CCCACGTGCTCGTGCCCGAGGCCGGCGAGGTGGCCGAGGCAGAGCGCGCCCGCCGCGGCGAAGTCGAGGTCGAGGCAGCCGAGCCCGCGCGGCCGGTCCGGCACTCCGATCAGCACCGCCGGCCGCCCCAGCCCGAGCAGCACCGGCACCCGCGCGTCCGCGGCTTCGACGTCCATCACCACGACCCCGTCGGCGACCGCGGAGGACACCGCCCGCCGCAGCGCGGCCGGGCCGTCTTCGGCGGTGAGCAGCAGCAGGGCGTGGTCCCGGGCCCCGGCCGCGGCGATCGCGGCGGCCACGAACTCCCGCACGACGACATCGTGGGCCCCGGCACGCAGCGGCACGACCAAGGCCAGGACGTTCGTCCGGGGGCCGGCGGTGAGCCGGGCCCCGGCGTGCCGGTGGTGACCGCGCTTGCGCATGGCGTTCTCGACTGCCCCCCAGAAGACGGCGACCCGTCACTCTTCGTCGAACCGCGTCGACGATATATCAACGTAGGGTACTCATCGGGGATGTGCAAGCAGCCCGGCGAGCACGTCGGGCCGTTCCGAGGCGAGGAAGTGGCCCGCTCCCGGCACCTCCGTGAACCCGGCGTGGGGCAGCAGCTTTCGGTTGGCCCGCCGATCCGACGGCCGGGACCAGTCGCGCTCGCCGTAGGCGAACCGGACGGGCGCTTCGACTTCGGCGTAACGCGAACGGGCCGCGACGAGGCTCGGCAGGTTCCGGTGGATCCCGCGGGTCACGGCGGGGTAGCCGGGGCGGCGGCCCACCCGGAGGAGTTCGTCGAGGTGGTCCTCGCGCAGGGCGCTCTTGTCGCCGAGGCCGCCCCGCAGGATCCGGCGCAGCGCGGCTTTGGGTGGGGCTGCCTCGGGCATCGCGCCGGCTTCCTCTCGCCGGGACGATCGGAAACCGATCGGTTTCCGATCGCAAGACGCGGTGCTACGGTGAAACCGATCGATTTACCGAGCTCGTTCCGAGTAGGTCCGATGACGCACGACCCGGCGCTGCCGGCGAAACTGGCTGCGCACCCGTCGGTGCGGGCGGTGCTGTCCCGGCGCCCCGCGGACCCGCCGCCGGTGCTCGACGCGGCGCGGCTGCGCGAGCTGTGCCGGGCGGCCGGCGCGGACGACGTCGCCGCGGTGAGCCTGGACCACCCCGATCTGGCCGGCGAGCGCGAGTACGTGCTGGGTGCGCTGCCGGGCACCCGGACCCTGATCGCGATGGCGTTCCGGATGAACCGCGACAACTGCCGCTCCCCGGCCCGCAGCGTGGCCAACCAGGAGTTCCACCAGACCGACGAGCAGGCCAACCACACCGCGCGCAGCGTGGTCCAGGCGCTGCAGGACGCCGGGCACCGGGCGATCAACCCGTCGGTCGGCTTCCCGCAGGAGATGGACCGCTTCGGCACCGACCGGATCTGGGTGGTGGCGCACAAGACGGTCGCGGTGGCGGCCGGGCTCGGGGTGATGGGCCTGCACCGCAACGTCATCCACCCGAAGTTCGGCAGTTTCGTCCTCTTGGCCACCGTGCTGGTGGACGCGGAGGTGAGCGAGTACGGGCAGGCGCTGGACTACAACCCCTGCATCGACTGCAAGCTGTGCGTCACCGCGTGCCCGGTCGGTGCCGTCGCCAAGGACGGCGCGTTCGACGGCCTCGCCTGCACCACGCACAACTACCGCGAGTTCATGAGCGGGTTCACCGACTGGGCGCAGACCGTGGCCGACAGCGAGGACGCGGCCGACTACCGCTCCCGCGTCTCCGCCTCCGAAAGCGCCTCGATGTGGCAGAGCCTGAGCTCGCCGCCGGGGTACAAGTCGGGGTACTGCCTGGCCGTCTGCCCCGCGGGCGAGGACGTCCTCGGCCCGTACCTGGAGGACCGCAAGGGCTTCCTGAAGACCTACCGGGCGGGCACGGTGCTGTACCCGGTGCTGGACCTGGCCGGGTGG
>NZ_JBSGJD010000494.1:0-1966 GCF_053605405.1 Amycolatopsis sp. NPDC003861 | reverse complement strand
CGCGGCGCTGGTGCCGCGGACGCGGCCGGCGCCGTCGGCGACGACCACCGCGTCCCCGCCCACGACCCGCAGGCCCTGGTAGGTGCGCTGGTAGGCGCCGTAGAAGAGGCCACCGCCGCCGGCGGTCAGGCCGACGCGCTGGAACGATTCGGCCGGGCCGCGGCGCAGGGCGTCGAGACCGCTGGCGGCCGCCTGGTCGGCGGCGCGGGCGGCGGCCGCTTCCGGAGCGGCGGGCTGTGCTTGGGGCGCTGCGCTCGCCGGGGTCACCGGTAACGCGAGCGTCATGGCGAGCCCGGCGGCGGCCGCCAAGCCCGTGCTGAACCCACGATGGGTCATCGAGGTCTTCCTTCCATGAAGGCAGAATCGAGGTCCGGTAAGGGAAAGGGGAGACGTGTCCGGCGTGCTAACAGGAGGTATGCGTCCGGACGCATCCGAGTAAAGGATCAGCGGATCGGGGCGTCAATGCGCCGAACGGACCAACGGCGCGTTCCGGATTATCGAATCAATTCGTACAAACCCCGCTGCAACAGGGGATTCTCGCCGCGTTCCGCGTCGGAACGACTTTCGTAGGGATTGTCGGCGACACCATCCGAACGCCGGACGATCTCGATCATCGGGATTCGTTAGTACCGCTTAGAAAACGGTTACCCGTCCTCCGCACCCAGCGCGAGCAGGCCGTTCCGCAGCACATCCGCCGCCTCGGTCTGCTTCCCGGTCTCGCCGAGCAGTTCGCTCAACGGCCGCAGCGCGCGCACGAGCACCCCGCGCGCGCCCAGCCCGGTGGCGAGCTCGACGGCGGCCCGCAGGTCCTCGGCCGCGCGCCGGGCGTCCCCGCGGGCCCTGGCCAGCGAGCCGAGCTGGAGCCGCAGCTCCGCGGCCAGCGGCGTGCCCGCCACGACCACCGGGCGGATCTGGTCGAGCAGGGCCGCCGCCGTCTCCAGCCGGCCCGCCGCGAGGTACTCCCCGGCGAGCTCGACCGTGATCGCCGGGACGTCGTCCGGCCAGGCCGTCTCCCGGGCCGCCGCGAGGTCGGCCAGCGCCCCTTCGACGTCACCCGACCGGCCGCGCACCCGGGCCCGGGCCAGCAGGCAGTACGCCATCGCCGGGTGCAGCGCCCGTTCCTGCATCAGGTCGTGAGCCGCGGCGACCGAGGCGGCGGCGTCGGCGAACCGGTCCGCCGCCAGGTGGCTGCGGCAGACCTCGACGTGGCTGCGGGTCAGTTCGGCGAGCACCGCCGGGCTGCCCCGGGTGAGCCGCAGCGCGGAGTCGGCGTACTCGGCGGCCCGTTCCAGGTCGCCCTGGCGCAGGTGCCGCTCGGCCAGACAGGCCCGCAGCGTCAGCAGCATCGACGGCTGCGGGTAGCCGTCCCGCAGCAGCTCGGCGTGGCAGGTTTCGAGCAGGTGCACCGAATACTGCACCTCGCCCCAGCCGGTCAGCACGGCCGCGCGCAGCGGGACGACCATCGCCCGCACCGGCGGCGGCTCACCCGAGAGCGCCGTTTCGGCGTCCGAGACGTACTTCGTGCGGATGTCACCGGTCGAATACCCGGCCAGCCACAGCAGCGCGATCCCGGCCTGCCGCGGCCGGTCCAGGCGCTCGGCGCGGCGCCGGATCCGCTGCATCCGCGGGGTCGCGCGGCGGGCGTCGCCGGCCAGGAACCGTTCCGCAGTCTCGATCAGCTCGAGGTCCAGCTCGATCAGCTCCCGCGGCGACCGGCCGCCCAGCAGCTCGTCGGGGTCGATGCCGAGCTGCTGGGCGAAGAACCGCAGCGCGTCGCCCGACGGCGTCCGCGCGCCGGTCTCGACCGACGACACGTACGCCGCCGAGTACTGCGGCCCGGCGAGTTCGCGCTGCGTGAGCCCGCGTTCGGTGCGCAGCTCACGCAGGCGTTCGCCGACGCTCTCGCTCACACAGGCCGCCTTTCCACCGGTTCAGGGTAAGCCGCGCGGTGGCCGGCGTGGGCCGG
>NZ_JBSGJD010000493.1:0-1980 GCF_053605405.1 Amycolatopsis sp. NPDC003861 | reverse complement strand
AGTGGGAAGGCGGGTTAGAACCCGCCTTCCCACTCACGACCTGAGCCGGAGTTCCGCGGCGACCTCGTCACCGTCGGTGGTGAGCTCCGCTCCCAGCCCGGCCAGCAACGACCGCGCGCCGACGTTGTCGGATGTCGTCGAGGCCACGAACTTCGCCGCGCCGGACGCCCGGGCCTCGGCCAGCAGCAGGCCGGTGACCTCGCGGCCGATCCCGCGGCCGCGGACCGCGCGGCTCAGCCAGAGGCCGCTTCCACCGCGTCGCCGTGGCGCTCCAGCCGGGCGGCACCGACCGCGGCACCGTCCACGTCGACCACCCACGTGCGTTCCACCGCGGTGGCGGCGTCGAGGGACCGGCCGCGGTGGAAGGCCAGGAACGCCGCGCGGCGCGCGGGGGTCCAGCCGGGGACGTCGTCGACCGGGGGCATGACCTCCAGGGGGTCGGCTCCGGCGACGGCGGCGTCGAGCAGCCGCGCGAGAGCGGGCTCGTCGAGCGGGGTCAAGGTGATCACCCCCCAAGCCTGCCCGGGCGCGCCACCGGATTTCAGCGGCGGATCTCGGACAGCTTCACCGGACGCCGTTCGCGGCGCGACACCTCGCACGCCTCCGCGATGTAGAACGCCTCCAACGCATCGGCCGCCCCGCAGGGCGAGGGGGCGCGGCCCGCGACGACGTCCAGGAACGCACGCAGCTCCGTCGTGTACGCCGGGCGGAAGCGCTCCATGAAGCCCGGGTACGCCGGCCCGGGCAGCGGGGCCACGCCCGGCTCCACCGACCGCAGCGGCGCCCGGTCGTCCAGGCCGACCACGACACCCGACACCGAGCCCAGCACGTCGAGGCGCACGTCGTACCCCGCGCCGTTGTAGCGGGTCATCGACACCGTGGCGAGGGTTCCGTCGTCCAGGGTCAGCGTCGCCGCCGCCGTGTCCACGTCGCCCGCGTCGCGGAAGAACTGCTCGCCGCGGTTCGCGCCGATGGCGTACACCTCCTCGACTTCGCGGCCGCTCACCCAGCGGATGATGTCGAAGTCGTGGACGCCGCAGTCGCGGAACAATCCACCCGAGTGGGCGACGTACTCCGCCGGCGGGGGTGCCGGGTCGAACGTCGTCGCGCGCAGCGTGTGCAGCCAGCCCAGCTCGCCCGACGCGACCGCCGCCCGGGCCGCCGCGTAGCCCGCGTCGAAACGGCGCTGGAAGCCGATCTGGACTCCGACGTCGGAGGCGCCGATCCGGTCGATCACCGCCAGCGTGCCCGGGATGTCGGCGGCCACCGGCTTCTCGCAGAACACCGGGATGCCCGCGTCGACCGCCGCGATGATCAGGCCGGGGTGCGCGTCCGTGGCCGCGGTGACGACCAGGCCGTCGAGCCCCGCGGCGAACAGCTCGTCGAGCGCCACCGATTCGACGCCGAGCTTCGCGGCGGCCGACCGGGCCCGCGCCGGGTCGACGTCGGCCACGACGACCGACTCGACCTCCTCGAAGCCCTTCAGCGTCTCCGCGTGCGCGGTGCCGATCCGGCCGGTGCCCGCCAGTCCCAACCTCATCGTGCAGCTCCTCCTGTTTCGGAAATCCCGGCGGTGGTCGCACGGACCACCAGTGACGGGTGCAGCAGGTGCCGGACCGGCTCCGTGCGCTCCCCGCGGACGCGCTCGATCAGCGCTTCGAAGGCCAGCCGCCCCATCTCGGTGCGCGGCTGGTCCACTGTGGTCAGCGAGAGGTGCCGCAGCGCCGCCAGCGACGTGTTGTCGTACCCCACGACCGACACGTCTTCCGGCACGCGCAAGCCGGCTTCCTCCAGGGCCGAGATGGCCCCGACGGCGTTGAAGTCGTTGCCCGCCACCAGCCCGGTCGGCAGGTCGGCCCGGGAGTACGTCGCCAGCAGCTCCCGCACCGACTTCTCGCCGCCGGTGTCGGTGTGCTCGCTGCGCACCACGATCGGCTCCAGCCCGTGCCGCCGCATCGCCGCCTGGAACCCGCGGCGGCG
>NZ_JBSGJD010000492.1:0-2066 GCF_053605405.1 Amycolatopsis sp. NPDC003861 | reverse complement strand
GCCGGTGGCTGGGCGGGCTGCGGCCGAGGCGCCGACCGTGCCGGGTCCGGTGCCGCCGATGCGGGCCGAGCCCACCGAGCGGGCGGCCGTGCGAGGTGCGGCGGCCGAGGCGCCGGTCGCGGGGCGGGCTGAGGCGCCGACCGAGCCGCAGGAGCGGGTCGAGCCGGAGCGGTTCGAGCCCTCTCCGGAGGCCGAGGAGAGCGCCCCCGCCGAGGCCGCGAAAGACCGTGGGCGCTGGTGGCGTGGTTTCACCGGCTCGCTGGCGGCCGGGCTCGCGATCCTCGCGGTCGGGGTGCTCGTCGTCGGGATCATCTGCCTGTTCACCGGCGCACCCGGCCCCGGCGCGACCCTCCTGATCGGTCACCCGATCGCCGCGGTGCTGGCCCTGCTCGCTCAGCGGGTCGCCGACCGCCGCAACGGGCCTCCCGCCGTGGGAGCCGGGCTCGCGGTCGTGCTCTTCACGGTCTCCGCCATCACCATGTTCTGGCTCGCCTGATCAGGCGGCTACTTCAGGGCGGTGAGGGCCGGGCCCCGCTGTTCCAGCAGGACCGGGCCGGCCGCGCCCAGGCGGACCACTCCCTGGTAGCCGCGGCGGTCGACACCGACCGTGCGGATCGTCGAACCGTCCGTTTCGTTCAGCACCGCCAAGCCGCCCTTGATCGGGACCACCAGTTGCTGGGCGAACGTGATTCCCGGCCCCGAGGCGCTGGTCAACGTCCAGCGCGGTGACAGGTCGTCGCGGGACAGGGCGACCAGCTTCGAGCCGCTGAACCAGTACATGTTCGCCGCCGTCTGGGTGGTGGCTTCGACGCCCGAGGGCGGGTCGGCCGCCAGGTCGCCCGGTGGGACGTCCAGCGGGTACGCCGCTCGCTGGGTGCCGTCGCCGTTGTAGACCACCAGGAGCTTCTGGTCCGGCAGCACCACCGCCGTCAGGTCGCCCGACATCGCGATCACGCGGGCCCTCTTGCCCGCCAGCACCGAACTGAAGCCGACCTGCGGCTCGTCGTCCTTCTCCGGGGCCGCCTTGTACACCGTCAGCCGGTCCGCCGGGTCGCCCGGGCAGCGCTCGATCACGCCGATCTTGCCCGAGCCCGCCGCGACCGTTCCGTACGTGCAGCCCGTTCGCGGCTGCTTGCCCGCGTTGACCAGCGCCGGGACCTGGCCGTACTCCGCGCTCTGCACCAGGTCGTCGCGCCAGGTGGTGAGGAGTTTCTTGCCCGTCGCCGTGACGTGGGAGCCGTCGTCGACCAGCTGGGTGCCCAGCTCCGCGTTGCCGTTGCGCTGGGCCGTGATGCGGCCCGTGCCCGGGTCCAGCTGGGTGACCTCGCTGCACCCCATCGACTTCGCATAGACGGCGTTCAACCGCCCCCACACCTGGTCCAGCGTGCACAACGGCAGGTCACGCGTGTAGTGCCAGCGGATCTGCCCGGTCAGCGGGTCGCGCACAGCGACCTCGCCGCCGTTCGCGGTGGCCACCGACTCGCCGGCCACGACCGGGACCGGGGTCGCGCCGCTCGGGGCGCTCCAGATCTCCGCCATCGACCCCGGGACCTTGTCCGGGACCGCGGGCAGCGCCGGGGGCGGCGCCGCCTCGGTCCGGTCGGTGGCCGCGCTGTCGCTCGTCACGCCGATGATCAGCGCGACCGCGAGTACGGCCACCGCGATCAGCGCGGCGGCCACCCGGTCCCGCCCGCGGTTCCAAGGCGAACGACGCGCCTTGACCCGCGGGGCGGGCGGAGTGCTCTCGGGAGTGTCCTCGAGTACGTCCTCGGACCCGAAGTCCGCCTTCTCGACGTCGCTCACGTACCCGAACCCCCGATGGAGAAGCCTCAGTCTGCCGACGCAGGTGTATCAGACGTCGCGGCCGGGCGGCGACGGCGGCGCCGTCGAGCCGGGCGCTCGGCGTTCTCGCCGGCTTCCTTTTCGACGGCCGGGCCGGTCGCCTCCGGGGCGTTTCCGCTGCGGGTGCGGCGGCGGGTCCGGGTGCGGCCCTCCGCCGAAGCGGGAGTCTCGTCCGAGGAAGCAGCGGCGGCAGCGGCGTTGTCCGCGGCCTCGATCGCCTCGGC
>NZ_JBSGJD010000491.1:0-2105 GCF_053605405.1 Amycolatopsis sp. NPDC003861 | reverse complement strand
GGCCCGGGTGGTCCCGGCGGCGGTGGTCCCGGCGGCCCAGGTGGTCCCGGTGGCCCGCAGGGGCCCGACGACAGCGGTCCCGCCACTCCCCCGCCCGGCCCGGCCCGGGTGGCTCCGCCGGCGCGGCGACGGTCCGCCGGCGTCACCCTCGGCCCGCTGCCCGTGGCCAACCTCGTCGTGCTCGAAGTCGGCCTCGCGATCGGCCTGGTGCTGCTCGCCATCGACATGAAGCTGAAGTGGGTCGGCGTCGGCATCGTCGGCTTCGCCCTCATCGTCGCGCTGCTGCGCTGGCGCGGCCGCTGGTTCACCCAGTGGGTCGGCCTGACGCTGCGCTACACCTTCCGCTCGCACGACCGGGTCGCCGAACCGCTGCCGCCGAGCACCGTCGAAGCCATGACCGCCGAGGAGACCACGGTCACCGGCCCCGACGACGCGCGCGTGAACCTGCTGCGCATCGCCGTGCCGGACCTCGTCGTCGCGCACGGCGTCGACCACGAACGGCAGCAGGTCGGGCTCGCCTGGAACGACGGCACGTGGACGGCGGTGCTGCTCGTCGAGCCGGCCCCGGCGCTGATCACGCAGGCCGACGGCGCGCCGAGCCTGCCGCTGTCGGCGCTGGCGCCCTGCCTCGAGGACCGCGGGGTGGTCCTCGACTCGATCCAGATGATCTGGCACTGCTACCCGGGCAGCGCCGCGCTGCCGTCGGACTCGCCGGCGCTGAGCTCCTACATGGAGGTCCTGGGTCCGCTGCCCGCGGCGGCCCGGCGGACGACGTGGGTGGCGATCCGGCTCGACCCGCGGCGGTGCCCGGCGGCGATCCGGGAACGCGGCGGCGGCGTCGTCGGCGCCCACCGCGCGCTGATCGGCGCGCTCTCGCGGGTGCGCAACGCGCTGGAGTCCCAGGGCGTGCCGACGCGGCCGCTCGACCCGGACGAGCTGCTGCGGGCGAGCATCTCGGCCGCGGAGCTGACCTCCGTCGCCGGTTCGCCCACCAAGGTGACGCTGCAGGAACGCTGGTCCGGCGTGACCGCGGCCGGCATCGGGCACGCGAGCTACGCCATCACCGGCTGGCCGAAGGGCAAGGTCACCAGCAGCCTCAACGCGCTGACGAGCGTCCGCGCGCTGTCGGCGACGCTGGCGATGTCGATCTCCCCGGCGTCCGACGAGGGCAAGATCGGCCTGCGCGGCGTGGTCCGGCTGAGCGCGCGGAACCCGCGTGAGCTCGACGCCGCCGACCAGCGGCTGCAGAACCTGTCCGAACGGCTCGGGGTGGACCTGACGCCGCTGCGCGGGCTGCAGGTGTCCGCGCTCGCCGCGACGTTGCCGATCGGAGGCACAGCATGAGTTCGCGCGTCCGTGACGCCGGGCAGAACGGCGGCGTGGCACCGGAGTTCACGGTGGACCCCGCGCTGCTCGACGCGATCAGCCCCTCGGGCGACCGCGGCGGCATCGTCCTCGGCTCCGGCCTCAAGGGCGAGCCGCTGACCATCTCGGCGCTGCGCTCGACGCCCACCCGGATCGTGCTGGTGGGCGGGCTGTACCTGGCCCGCCAGGTGGCCATGCGGGCGATGGCGGTCGGGGCGTGGGTCGTGGTCGCGACCGGTCGCCCGACGGAGTGGCAGGTCCTGTCCCGCGCGGCGGGCAGCCGCGACGGACGGCCGTCTCCGCTGGTGCAGATCCGCCGGCTGTCCCCGGTCGAGCTGCCGCGGCCGTCGGAGGACGCCCCGCTGCTGGTGGTGACCGACGGCGGCCCGACACCGCAGGACCTGTTCCCGCCTCGCTCGCCATGGCAGACGACGGTCTACGTGCTCCCGTACCTGCACCCGCAGGCGGGCGCGACGGCCAACGCGGCGGACCTGGTGCTGATGCAGCGCCTCCCGGCCGGCCAAGCCGAGCTGGCGGCCCGCATCTGGCGCCTGCCGCCCCAGATGATGCGCCAGCTGACGACGTTGAAGGACGACCAGGTGGTGGCCCTCGGCCGCAACCTCTGGCGGCCGCTGAGGCTGGTCACGACGGGCAAGGAGCAGCAGCTCCTCGGCCCGGTCCGCCGCGGCGACTGACCTCGTCCCCGGCTGTCGTGAGTGGTAAGGAGGGTTAGAACCCTC
>NZ_JBSGJD010000490.1:0-2133 GCF_053605405.1 Amycolatopsis sp. NPDC003861 | reverse complement strand
AGCGACGTCGACGGCTGGGCGGGGCTGGCGCGCGGCCTCGTCCCGCTGTCGGGCGCCCAGCAGCGGCTGTGGTTCCTGCACCACCTCGAAGGACCGTCGGCCACCTACAACGTCCCGCTGATCATGCGCCTGGACGGCGACCTCGACGTCGCCGCGCTGCGCCGGGCGCTCTCGGACGTGGTCGCCCGCCACGAGGCCCTGCGCACCCGGTTCCCCCAGCGCGACGGCGTCC
This sequence comes from Amycolatopsis sp. NPDC003861, assembly GCF_053605405.1. NCBI lineage: Bacteria > Bacillati > Actinomycetota > Actinomycetes > Pseudonocardiales > Pseudonocardiaceae > Amycolatopsis > Amycolatopsis sp. NPDC003861. The sequence continues at coordinate 1,901 of NZ_JBSGJD010000490.1, read as the reverse complement.
CGTACCAGGACATCCTCCCGGCCGGGGACGTCGAGCTGCCCGTCCGCGAGGTCACCGACCTCGGCGAGGCCCTGACCGGCCTGGTCCGCGGCTCGTTCGACCTGGAACGGCACGCGCCGATGCGCGCCGAACTGCTGCGGATCCATGCCCGCGAGCACGTCTTCGCGCTGGTGTTCCACCACATCGCCTCCGACGGCTGGTCGATGGCCCCGCTGTGGCGCGACATCGCCACGGCCTACGCCGCCCGCCGGGCCGGTGACGTTCCACAGTGGACGCCGTTGCCGGTGCAGTACGCGGACTACACGCTGTGGCAGCAGGATCTCCTCGGCCGCGAAGACGACCCGGACAGCGTGCTGAGCGCCCAGCTCGGCTACTGGCGGGACGCCCTGGCCGGCCTCCCGGACCGGATCGAGCTGCCCCTGGACCGGCCGCACCCGGCGACCGCGACCTTCCGCGGCGAGCTGCACACCTTCACCTGGGACGCCGCACTCCACACCGGCCTGGCCGGCCTGGCCCGCGAGAGCGGCGCGAGCGTGTTCATGGTCGTGCACGCGGCCCTCGCCGCCCTGCTCACCCGGCTCGGCGCCGGGACCGACGTGCCGATCGGCTCGCCCATCGCCGGCCGCACCGACCCGGCCCTGGACGACCTCGTCGGGTTCTTCGTCAACACCCTCGTGCTGCGCGTCGACACCGGCGGCGAGCCGACGTTCCGCGAGCTCCTCGCCCGCGTCCGCGAGCGCAACCTCGACGCCTACGCCCACCAGGACGTGCCGTTCGAGCGCCTGGTCGAGGTGCTCAACCCGGCGCGGTCGCTGTCCTACCACCCGCTGTTCCAGGTGATGATCGCCGGGCAGAACAACGCCCGCGCCGAGGTGACCCTGCCCGGCCTCGCCGTCACCGAGATCCCGGTGACCACCGGGACGTCGAAGTTCGATCTGTCGATCTCGCTGACCGAACGCGACGCCGGGATCGCCGGCGTCCTGGAGTTCAACGCCGACGTCTTCGACCACGCGAGCGCGGACGCGATCCTGCGGCGCCTCGAAGTCCTGCTGCGTGCGGCCCTGGCCGAGCCCGACCGCCCGGTCGGCGCCCTCGACCTCCTCGACGGGGACGAGCGGGACCGGGTGCTCACCGAGTGGGCCGGGTCCCTCGACCCGGCGGGCACCGAGACGTTCCCGGGGATGTTCGCCCGCCGCGTCGCCGAGGCCCCCGATGCGGTGGCGCTGGTGTTCGAGGACGTCGAACTCACCTACGCCGAGGTGAACGCCCGCGCGAACCGGCTCGCGCACCTGCTGCTCGACCGCGGCGCCGGGCCGGAGCAGGTGGTCGCGCTGGCCGTGCCCCGGTCTCTGGAGATGATCATCGCCGAGCTGGCGGTGCTCAAGGCCGGGGCCGCCTACCTGCCGATCGACGTCGACTACCCCGGCGACCGGATCGCCTACATGGTCGAGGACGCGGCCCCGGTCTGCGTCGTGACGACCCGGGACGTCGAGGCGAAGCTGCCCACGTCCCTGCCGCGAGTCCTCCTCGACGACGCGGCGCTCGCCGGAATGTCCACACAGGACCCAAAGGTCACGATCACGCCGGAGAACGCGGCCTACGTGATCTACACGTCCGGCTCGTCCGGGCGGCCCAAGGGCGTCGTCCTCCAGCACTCGGGGGTCGCGAAGCTGGTCGCCACCCAGGTCGAACGGTTCGGCGTCGGCCCGCACAGCCGGGTGCTGCAGTTCGCTTCGCCGAGTTTCGACGTCGCGTTCTGGGACCTCTGCCTCGGTCTGCTCTCGGGCGGCCGCCTGGTGGTCGTCCCGGCCGAGCGGCGGGTCGCGGGGCCGGCGCTCACCGAGTACGCGCACGCCCACGGCGTCGACTTCATGATCCTGCCGCCCGCCCTGCTCGACGCG
>NZ_JBSGJD010000489.1:0-2153 GCF_053605405.1 Amycolatopsis sp. NPDC003861 | reverse complement strand
GTCAAGGCGGGAAAGCGTGCCTTGACCCGGCGTGACGGCCGCTGATTCGGCTGCGTATCGGGTCGGCAGGGGGGTCTGGTCGTTGGCCGGCCTGGGTGGTTGGCCAGACCTGGCGGGTTGGACGGGTCGGTCGGGTTGGCGAGTTCGGCTGGTCGGCGGGCCCGGTTGGCAGGATTGGTTACCGGGCCTGGTTGGCGAAGCCGGTTGGCGGGCCAAGCCCGACCTGCTGACCAACCGATCAACCCGGCGAGATGGCGGCCGCCGCTCGGTCAGGTCCTTGCCGCCAAGCCGTCCAGGTGGAGGGTTCCTCCTGCGTGGTTCTCCGCCACGTACTCCGGGCCCTTCGTCACCAAACGGGCTATCGCCGTTGCGTGGCCGTGGCCCAGGGCGTGTTCCTCCTTGAGCCAGGCCACGATCTCGCCCGTCTTGGTCAGGTTCTTCGCCGCCGCCAGTTCCAGGAAGCGGCGGGGGGTGATGCCCGTCTGCTTCTCCGCGTTGTCGAGGTAGGCCTGAAAAGACATGGTTACTCCCCAGTTGAGCCGAATGGAGCCGAGGTTATCCTCGGGTTTCACCACCGTCTCACCGACAACTTTTTTTGTCAAGCCCGGATCGCCACCACCGCCAACGTCCTGTACGACAGCACGAAGCTCCCGCCGAGGTCGTCGATCGCCGCACCGACTTCGGACAGCACCTCGGCCAGGTCGGACGGTGGCAGGCGGGTCAAGCCGCCCGTTGTCGGCAGGAAGTCGAGCCACTGCTCGCGCGTGTACGTCCTCTCCCACTCGAAGCTCCAACGTTCCGGCGTACCCAGGGCGTCCGCCCGCGCGATTGACTCGGCGAACCCCGTGAACATCACGTCGTAGATTTCCGCCGCCGGGCGGGACTCGCCCGCGAAGGGCGCACCCGGGAGCACCCTGCGGCACGCCGTCGCCAAGGCCTCCGCCACCGGCGCGGGCGGCTGGAACACGTGCGCGAACACGGCCAGCAGCCCACCCGGCCGCAGGACGGTCGCCGCCTTGGCCGGGCCCGTTGCCGGGTCCACCCAGTGCCATGCCTGGCCGGCGATGACCGCGTCGAACGTCCGGCCCTTCGGTTGCCAGTCCTCGAACTTGGCCACCTCGACGTCGATTCCGCCGCCGCGGGCGAACGCCGCCATCCGGGCGTCGGGGTCGATGCCGAGCACCCGGCAGCCCGCGTCGCGGAACTGGCGGGCCTCGATCCCCGTTCCGCAGCCGACGTCCAGGACGTCGGCACCCGGGCTGGCCTCGATGATCCGGTCCACCAGTTCGCGCGGGTACGCCGGGCGCGCTCGGTCGTAGCGTTCGACGTCGGTTCCGAAGGACTCCGCCATCGCGCGGGCTTCGTGAGGTTGAGTGGGCATGTGCCCACTCTAATGGGCGCTCGCCCACTAGGACAACCGGCGGGGGTACCGGAGAATGGGCACCATGCCGACCGGGGTCCACCTGCGCGATGTGCGCCAGCAGCTGTTCCACGCGGCCGAGCGAGTTCTCCTGCGCGACGGGCCGAACGCTCTGACCAGCCGCGCCGTGACCACCGAGGCCGACGTCGCCAAGGGCGTGCTGCACCGGCACTTCAGCGACTTCGACGACTTCCTGGCCGAACTCGTCCGCGACCGCATCACCCGGCTGGCGGACCAGGACGCCCTCCTGCGAGCGTCCGCCGGCACCCGGACCGTCGCCGACAACCTCGTCGACGCGCTGGTCGAACTCTTCGACCCGATCACGGTCGCGCTGACGACCCTGGTCTTCTTCCGCGACGAACTGCGGGCCCGCGTCCGCAAGCAATCCGGCCTGCCGATTCTGGCCGAGGCGCGGGACATGCTGACGAACTACCTGTCAGCCGAACGCGAACAGGGCCGCATCGCCGCGGACGCCGATGGGGATTCGCTCGCCCTGTCGCTGATCGGTGCGGCGCACCTGCTGTTCGCGGGCCGCCGCCGGGGAACCCTGCCCGACACCGGGGAATTGACGAAAACGGTCCACACGGTCATCGCCGATGTCGTGCAGCGGCGCCTGTTGTGATCGAGCCGGCAAACGAAGAAGGCCCCGTCCGCGGACGGGGCCTTCTTCGTTGTGGAGTGGGCGATACTGGGATCGAACCAGTGACCTCTTCGGTGTGAACGAAGCGCTCTC
>NZ_JBSGJD010000488.1:0-2157 GCF_053605405.1 Amycolatopsis sp. NPDC003861 | reverse complement strand
GGCGCACCGGGCCGGGGCCCGCGCCGCCCGGCGTCAACCGGCGCACGGCCGTCGTCGCCAGGCCCGCGGCGACCGCGCCCACCAGGGCCAAGCCGCCCACCAGCGGCACGTCCGGGGCCACCGTGACCACGTCGGGCCGCGCGTCCAGCGTCCGCAGCTTCCCGGCCGGCGCCAGCAGATCCGCGTCGATCATCGCCTTGCCCAGTGCCATCGCCGCGGCTCCGGCTTGCTCGGCCGAGGGCGCCCGCACCGACAGCCGCGCCAGGCCCGAGGCCGGGACCAGCTCGACCGCCACGTGCCCGGCCAGCTCGTCCGCGCTGTACCCCGAAACCGGGGCCGCCGCCGCGAGCACGGACGGGCTGCGGGCCAGTTCCACCACCGCCGGCAGCGCCAGCGACACGACCTCGCCGTACGGCGCACCGTCCGCCGCGGCGGGGGCGGCGAGCAGGCTCACCCGGCCCTGGTACTCGGCGCCGCGGGTCAGGCCGACGACCAGCACGAGCGCACCCACCAGCAGCGCCACGACGACGCTGGAAACCACGGACTTCATCGGGCACCTCGGAGCAATTCGTCGTAGGACTTCATGAGCGTGTGCGGGTCGTAATCGCGCTCGATGGCGCGGATTCCCTCAGCACCAACGGTTTCTCGCGTGGCCGGGTCGAACAGCAAGCGATCGAGCGCGGCCGCCGTCGCGGCCGGATCCGCGGGCGGCACCACGAGCCCGCCACCCCCGGCGAGCACCCCGCCGATCCCGCCGACGTCCGTCGCGACCACCGGCCGCCCGGCCGCCATCGACTCCAGGACCGCCAGCGGCAGGCCCTCCCAGTCGCTGGTCAGCACCGTCACGTCGGCCGCGGCCAAGAGGTCCGGCACGTCCGCGCGCGTCCCGAGGAACTCGACCCGGCGGCCCAGCGCCGCGGCCCGGCGCTCCAGCTCCGGACGCAGGCTGCCGTCGCCGGCCAGCCACAGCACGGCGTCGCCGTCGACCGCGGCCCAGGCGTCCAGCAGCACGTCGTGCCGCTTCTGAGGTTCGAGCCGGGCCAGGCAGAGCGCGACCGGCGTCCGCGAAGGGACGCCCAGCGACGCGCGGATCTCCGCGCGCCCGAACACCGGCGTCCTCGGGAACACGGCGTTGGGGATGACCACCGGACGCTGCAGTCCCGACGCCGTCAGCCGGTCCGCGGTGGCCTGCGAGACCGCGACGACCGCGCCGGACGTGCGGCGCAGGATCCGGACCGCCGCGGCGTAGTCCGGCTCGGCCACGCCGTGGAAGACGGTGATCGGCCGGCGTCCGGCCAGGCGGGTCACCAAGCTCGCGCCGACGTTGTGGGCCAGCACGACGTCGGGCCGGAACCGCGAAATCGCCCGGCGGGTCGCCCAGGCCGCCTTCAGCACACCCGTCTTGCTGCGGCGGGCGAGCGGCACCGGGAACGCCGGCACGCCGGCCGCGGCGAGCGCGTCGGCGCGGAAGCCCCCGCCGCTGGCGACGGCGGACACCCAGCCGTACTCCTCGCCGCGGGTCACCATGCCGGCCACGAGCGTCTCCGCCCCGCCCGCCCCCATCTCACTGATCACGTGCAGCACCCGCATCGGCGCTCCCCTCTCCTTCTCGAACCCGGGCTTCGGCCGCGACGGCGAGCGCGGCCAGCGACCACAACGGCAGGTAGTACTGCTCGGACAGGAACGTCGAGGTGACCAGCACGGCGAGCAGGGACGCCTGGAGCGCGACCGCTTCCGTCCGCCGCGGCCCGGGGCCGGCCTGCCGGACCGTCCGCTCGCTCGCCACCGCGGCGACGCCGACCACACCGGCGAACAGCGCGAACCCGGGCAGGCCGAGTTCCGCGGCGACCTCGAGGTACATGTTGTGCGCCACCGGGGTCTGCTCGTCGACCTCGGCGTTGTGCGACTCGGCGGCGTAGTGCTCGCGGAACCCGCCGGGGCCGACGCCGAGCCCCGGCCGGCCGGTCAGCATCCGGGCCGCCGCCTGCCAGCGCAGCTCCCGGGTGTCCACATTGGTCGCCGCGATGAAGCTCTTCTCCTGCAGCGCCCGGTCCAGCTGCGGCCCGGCGAACAGCAGCGCGCCCAGCCCCAGCCCGGCGACCGCGACGGCCGCGGCGGCGAGCACCCGCCACGGCAGCACGCGGCGCAGCAGCAGCC
>NZ_JBSGJD010000487.1:0-2163 GCF_053605405.1 Amycolatopsis sp. NPDC003861 | reverse complement strand
CGCCCCCCCCGGCCCCGCTCTCCCCCCTGCTTTTCTCCCCCCGGCGGGGCGGCCGCCTGCCCCCCCCGCCCCTCTTTCGTTTCCGCAACCCGCTGACCAGGCATTCGGCGCGAGTGGAGAATCTTCCACGAAAACCGGGTTTCACCCGTGATCGGCCGGGGTAGCAACCCTCCGCCAGCACCCGTTCGGCGGCGTTGACTTATGACCTGCGTCACGACAGCCTCGAAGTGCTCGCGCAGGCCTCGCAACCGGGTGTGCACGCACCCGGGAGCTTTCCCCGGGAGGTCGGGTCCGTCGGGGTGGACCCGGCCTCCCGACCACTTCCCCAGCCGGACACACGCGCACCCAGCGGGACGACACGCGCACCCCCGACGGACGACACACGTACCTGGCCGGACGACACGCGCGCACCTGACGGGACGGGCACGCCAAAGCCCCACGGGCACCACCCAGCCCTCCCCGCAACCCCGATCCGAAGCCAGAACACGGCCGGCGGCGCCGGGTCAAGGCATCTTTCCCGCCTTGACCCGGTACCGCCGGCCGTAGTCACAATCGGGCGTCGGGGTGGTGGGCCTCTGTACCAGACCAACGGACGCGTGGGGTGGCCCACAGTGACCGGGTGCTTCTGTCCGGTAGAAGAAGAGCCCCCGTAGGGTGGACCGATCCCGGAGCTGGCAAAGGAGCCTGGCAGTGCCGTCCACCACGTTTCAGCACACCGAAGTCCTCCCGCTGGGCAAGGACACCACCACCGAATACCGGTTGGTCACCGACGAGGGCGTCGAGACCGTCGAAGCCGCCGGGCGCACTTTCCTGAAGATCGCCCCGGAAGCGCTCACCACGCTCGCGCGCACCGCCATCACGGACATCCAGCACCTGTTGCGCACGTCACACCTGCAGCAGCTGCGGGCCATCGTCGACGATCCCGAAGCGAGCGGCAACGACCGCTTCGTCGCCATGGACCTGCTGCGCAACGCCGCCATCTCGGCCGGGGGCGTGCTCCCCATGTGCCAGGACACCGGGACCGCCATCGTCATCGGCAAGCGCGGCGAGGGCGTCCTCACCGGCGGGGACGACGAGCGGGCCCTCTCACAGGGCATCTTCGACGCCTACCAGCAGCTGAACCTGCGGTACTCGCAGATGGCCCCGGTCAGCTTCTGGGACGAGCGCAACACCGGCACCAACCTGCCCGCGCAGATCGAGCTCTACCACAAGGACGGGGACCCGACCTACGAGTTCCTCTTCATGGCCAAGGGCGGCGGCAGCGCCAACAAGACGTTCCTCTACCAGGAAACCAAGGCCGTCCTGAACCCGAAGCGGCTCGCGCGCTTCCTCGACGAGAAGCTGCGCAGCCTCGGCACCGCCGCCTGCCCGCCCTACCACCTCGCCATCGTCGTCGGCGGGATGTCGGCCGAGTTCAACCTCAAGGTCGCGAAGCTCGCCTCCGCGCGCTACCTCGACAACCTGCCGCAGGAAGGCTCCGAATTCGGGCACGCCTTCCGCGACACCGGCCTCGAGCAGCAGGTCCTCGAAATGACCCGGCAGTTCGGCATCGGTGCGCAGTTCGGCGGGAAGTACTTCTGCCACGACGTCCGCGTCATCCGGCTGCCCCGGCACGGCGCGAGCTGCCCGGTCGGCATCGCCGTCTCCTGCTCCGCCGACCGGCAGGCCAAGGCCAAGATCACCGCCGACGGCGTGTTCATCGAGCAGCTCGAGCGCGACCCGGCACAGTTCCTGCCCGACATCACCGAGGAAGACCTCTCCGACGACGTCGTGGCCGTCGACCTGAACCGGCCGATGGCCGAGATCCGGGCGCAGCTCTCACAGCTGCCCGTCAAGACGCGGCTTTCGCTCACCGGGCCGCTGGTCGTCGCGCGGGACATCGCGCACGCCAAGATCGCCGAGCGCCTCGACGCCGGCGAGGAGATGCCGGACTACCTCAAGAACCACCCCGTCTACTACGCCGGCCCGGCGAAGACGCCCGAGGGGTACGCCTCCGGGTCGTTCGGGCCCACCACGGCCGGGCGGATGGACTCCTACGTCGAGCAGTTCCAGGCCGCCGGCGGCTCGCTCGTCATGCTGGCCAAGGGCAACCGCTCGAAGCAGGTGACGAACGCCTGCCGGACGCACGGCGGGTTCTACCTCGGCTCCATCGGCGGCCCGGCC
>NZ_JBSGJD010000486.1:0-2235 GCF_053605405.1 Amycolatopsis sp. NPDC003861 | reverse complement strand
CCGGCTACCGCTGTCGGCCCACGTTGGGGAGGCGGGCCGCGGGGTGGTCATCCCGTCGCCTGAACGAGGCCTATCACTTTGAGCCGGGCCCGCAAGCCTGCGTCGTCAACCCGCTCTGGGTGGTGGGTTGCGGGCCCGGCTCAAAGCGATTTTCACGGCCTCAGGCGACGGGATGACCACCCAGCTCCTTCGATTACGAGCGGGCTGGGACCGCCGTCAAGAGCGTGAACAACACCGCCGCCAGTTGGGCCAGCAGGAGCAGATTGCGCTCCGTTCCCGGGTACTCCACCGTTACCTCTGACGTCTCCTGCGGTACCGATACCGCCACCTGGTGGCCCCAGGCCGGGACGATCGGGACCGGTTTTCCGGCCACCGTTGCCTTCCAGCCCGGCTCCTGCTCGGCCGCCAGGACCAGGAGCCTTCCCGTTGGTCCCTCCGATACTCGGACGCGCACGTCCGGGAGGTCCGCCCGGACCGGGGCCACGCCCTGCGCGTTGCCCGGTGCGCCGCCTCCGGTGACCGCCGCCTTGGCCAGTTCCGGGGAGATCAAGATCACCTGGCCCGCTGGGGGTACCAGGCGGAGCACGCCGCGGCCGTCCGAGGTCGGGGCCGCCACCGAGAGCAGGTCCTTCGCCAACGGTACGTACGCCCGCGGGTCGACTCCGGACGGGAGTACCACGAACTGGACGCCCGCCGCCGCGGCCGCCGCCAGGGCTCCCTGGACCGCCGGTGCGTCTCCCTGGCCCAATGCCTTGCGCCACGCCGCCAAGCGGGCCGGGGTTCCCGGGGTCGGGGCCAGTTCGTCGTCGCCGTAGTGCGGGAGGCGGCCGGCGATCTGGCGCGTTGCGTCCTGGGCCACGTCGAGCACCGATCGGCCGGAGGCCGCCAGCTCCGCCGAGACCTCCGGGGCCAGCGACGGCCGGTCGCCCGCCCGCAGCGGCCCCTGGGAGCCGACCACCACCGCGCCCGCCGCCAGGGCCAGGAACACCGCCGCGCCGGCCACCGCCATCACCTTCGGCAGCCATGCCGCCGGGACCGCGGCCGTGCCGCCGCGCTGCCACGATCCGAGCACCACCCACAGCAGACCGGCGCCGATGATCAGCAGCGGCACACCCACGTACCCGTGCGCCGGCGCGCCGCCCTGCATCGGGGGTGCCGTCACCAAGCGGACCAGGACTAAGCCGCCCGCGCCCAGTGCCGCGAGCGCGAACCCACCGGCCGCGAGCTTCGTCGGGCGGACGACCACCGCCACCAGGGCCGCCGCGATCACCGCGACGCCGATCGGCCAGGCTCCCGGGCCGCCCGGGTCGAGGCCGGCGAGGTCCGTGCCGGAGACCGGCGAGGCCGCTCCGCCGAGGCCCTGGACGAGCAGTTCCGGGTGCTTCAGCAGCACCGTCGGCCACGGCAGCAGCAGGGCCAGCGGCAGCAGCACCACGATCCCGACCGACGCGATCCGGCGCGCCAGCCCGGTCGGTGCGGGCAGCACCACGAACCCGATCAGCAGGCCCGCCAGCGCAAGACCGTGCGCCAGCGGCGAAAACGCGCCGAGCAGCGCGACCCCGAACGCCGACAGCGCGGAGATGTGCAGCCAGCGCGTGTCCGCGTGCACGAGCAGCCCGGCGATGCCCGCGGCCACCAGCGGCAGCACCAGGTGCACCACGACGACGTCGAGGCGGCCCTGGGCCACGCCGGCCGTCGCGGCCGGCAGCAGCGCGTACGTCGCCGCGACGACCGCGCGGACCCAGCGGCGCACGCGCAGCCGCCTCGTCGCCGCGTACGCGCTCAACGCGGATAGAGGAATGTCGCCGATGAGGAGGATCGCCACCAGCGCGGCGGGCCCGCCGATCGGCGTGAACACCGCGCCCAGCGTGCCGAGCACCGGCACGGCGGCCGACGTCGGCGCGCCGGTGCCGCCCGCGATCGCGTGCCACGGTGTCAGGTACGACGTCCAGAGCTCCCCCAGCCCGCCGACCGGGAGCAGCTTGCCGCCGAAGAGGTCGAGGCCGAGCCGGGCGCGGTTGACGACCAGGCCGAGCGCGGTCAGGACGACGAGCAGGACCACGGGCGGCGCGAAGATCGTCGCCGCCAGTACGCGGCGGCGGTTCACCTCGACGAAGACGAGTTCGGGCTCCGGCTCTTCGGCTTCGGGAGCGTCTTCGGCGGCGGCTTCGACCGCCGGCGCCGGGGTTTCCGGCAGCGCCACGGCGACGAGCGTGCCCGGGCGGCGCAGCCCGG
>NZ_JBSGJD010000485.1:0-2297 GCF_053605405.1 Amycolatopsis sp. NPDC003861 | reverse complement strand
GGCACGCTTTCCCGCCTTGACACGGCGTGCCGGCCGTTGAACAATCCGGCGTTCGGGTCGGCGGGGTCCCCAAGGCGACCTTACGACGGCTTTCAAATACCCGGCAGGACACCAAGGCCACTCGCCGAAGCTTCTCGCGTGCCCGCCAGGGCACCCCGGATCACCCCACCTCAACACCCCCCGCAACAACCAACCGAGCCCGCGAGGCCCAACCCCGATCAACAACCTGAACACTCCGCCACCCAGCCGGAACCCGATCAGCCAGCAACCCCACCCGCCACTTCCCCACCCGCCGAACGTGCCGACGAAAAGACCGAGCCCGAACCACCCGCCCCCGGCTCACTTGCCCGGCGAGCGCAACCTCCGCAGGCACGTCGAGGAACAACAACCGCACCGACCGCCCGCTCACCACCCCGACCAGCGCCAGCAACGCCCGGGTCGAAGCCCGCGTGGACGGCTCGTGGACCACGACCGGCCCGTCCTCACCGAGCGCCCGCGCGACGATCCGCGCCCGGTGCCACGCGTGCACCACCGGCCGGTACCAGCGGTACGGCAAAGCCGGAACCAGCGCCCCCAATCTTTCCCGCACCTGGTCGGAGTCCAGCACCGGCAGCCCGGCGGCGGCGTGGCGGAGCATGGTCGTCTTCCCCGCTCCCGGCAACCCCGCCACGACGAGCAGGTCGCGCCGGCCGAGCTCGATGACAGTGGGCTCACTCATGACCCGCCAACGTCCCAGCGAAGGTAATGGTTCCTTTACCTTACGCAGGGTGACAGACACGCCGAAGACCACCCGGCCGCGCCCCGGGTCACTCCATCGCCTGAAAACCCATGCGCGCCAAGGCATTCGTCGCCGGAACCGCTTCGGGTGAAGATCGCCCGAAGACCTTCCCGGCGTCCGGAAAATCCCTATCTTCTGGAAGGGACGCTCAGTGAGAACAGGGGAAACTCGTCATGACCCAGTCGCTGGAACTCCCGGTTCAGGAATACTGTCTCGATTGGACGCTCACGGGCGACGAAGGCGCCCGGGTCGAGATCACCCTCTCCGGGCAGGTGTCCCTGCTGGACAACAACCGGTTCTACAAGATCGACGGCGTCGTCTACGTCTCCGAGGGCGACGCCGACATCCGCGCGGTCGGGAACCCGCGGATCTCCGTGCGCCGCAACGGCGTCGAGAAGACCGGGCGCCAGTGGGGCTGGGAGATGTGCTCGGCGCGCAAGAGCCTCGGCGCGCTGAACACGATGGAGGGCTACTTCGTCCGCACCGGCTACTGGGCGCCCGCGGACCGCGCCATCCAGCTGAGCCTGTGCGCCGAACTGGGGTGGAGCCGGCGCAAGAGCTACAGCCCGCACGTCACCGTGCGGATGGTCGACTGACCACTGTGGACGCCCGGCGCCGCGCCGCCGCGACGACCAGCCCGGCCGCCACCGCGCCGGCCACCGCACACCCGGCCCCGAACCCCGGCGACGGCTCGTGCACCCGCAGCACGGACACGCACAGCCACACCGCGGCGCCGAACAGCAGGCCCAGCACGGGGCCGCCGACGGCCGCGCCCCGCCAGCGGTGGCCGTTGCGGATCGTCCGCAGCCCCGATTCGAGGTAGGCGAGCGCGAACAGCGCCAGGATGAGACTGCCCGCGCCCATCGCGCTGGCCAGCGGGTGCTGACTGGTGAGCAGGGTGAAGGTCTGCGTGGCCGAGTCGGTCCGCACCTCGGCGGTGACGGCACCCCCGACGATCCACCGGGCGACCCCCGGAAGGGTGAGTTCGGCGCTGAAGCCGTTGCCCTCGGGCTTCGCCTCGGCGGACGCGGACCCGAGCGGAATCCCGGCGGCGGAAAGCGCCAGCGCAACGCGACCCGGCTTGCCGGGCCCGGTCAGCACGACGGGCTTGCTGAGATCGACCTCGACGGGCGCGCCGGCGGAGTCACCCCCGAGCGTCACGGTGGACACTGGGTGCGGCAGCCGCGCGGGGTTGAGCAGGGCAAGCACGACGAGAACGACCGCGGCCGCTCCGGCCGCCAGCCGCAACCACACCACGGCGGCTTGCGAAGCGGACTCGTCCGGCGCGGAACCGGTCGCACCGCCGGACCACCCAGTGCCGGCATCGGCACCGGCCCGCCCGGCACCACCCGGTCCAGCGCCGGCCACCCCGGCCCCCGAACCAGCGCCACCCGGCCACTCGCCGCCGGCCACCCCGGCCCCCGAACCGGCGCCACCCGGCCACCCGGCGCCCGCCGCATCGCCGCCCGGCCATCCCGGCTCGCCCACCTCGGCGGGCGCTCCGACCAGCGTCGCCCCG
>NZ_JBSGJD010000484.1:0-2327 GCF_053605405.1 Amycolatopsis sp. NPDC003861 | reverse complement strand
GCCGCGGCTCGGCCGCCGCCCGCTCGCGGGCCACCCGGGCGCCCGCCGGCAGCCGGGACATGATGGTCAGCGCGCTCAGGAACGTGCCGCCCGAGGGCATCCCGCCCGCCCGGACGTAACCGGCGAGCTGCAGCGGCACGCCTTCGGGCAGCTGCTGCACGGTGAACCACGCGCCGAGGTCGTGCGGGATCGAGTCGAACCCGCACGCGTGCACCAGCCGCGCCCCGGTCTCGCGGGCGCGCCGGTCGTGCGCCAGGTACATCCGGTCGACGAACTCGGGCTCGCCGGTCAGGTCGACGTAGTCGGTGCCCGCCTCGGCGCACGCGGCCACCAGCGGCTCGCCGTGCGTCAGGTACGGGCCGACGGTCGTGATCACCACCTTCGTGGCCTCCGCGACGGCGACCAGCGAGGCCCGGTCGCCGGAGTCGGCGACGAGCAGGTCGAGGGCGGCGAACCGGTCGTCGATCTCGGTGAGCAGCGCCCGGACGGCTTCGAGCTTGCCGCGGTTGCGCCCGGCCAGCGCCCAGCGCAGGTCCGCGGGCGCGTGCCGGGCCAGGTACTCGGCGGTCAGCCCGCCGGTGAACCCGGTGGCGCCGAACAGGACCACGTCGTACGCGCGCATGTCTGCTCCTTCGCTGGGACGTCGGCGCGCTCAGGTTACCCGCCGGTCACATCCCGGCGCCGGGTGAACTACCGGCGGGTACAGTGCCCCCTCGAACGCGAGGAGGCAACCGTGACCGAACGCTTCGGCAGCTATCAGAACGAGATCTACCTGCAGGGGCTCGGAGGTCAGCTGCCGCCGTGCTCGACCGACGCGACGAAGCTGGAAGCGTCGGCGCGCGAGCTCATGGCGCCCGGGCCGTTCTCCTACGTCGCGGGCGCGGCCGGCTCCGGCGCCACCGCCCGCGCCAACCGCGAGGCCTTCGACCGCTGGCGCGTCGTGCCCCGGATGCTGACCGGCGCCACCGACCGCGACCTGGCCACCACCGTGCTCGGCACCCGGCTGCCCGCCCCGGTGGCCGTCGCGCCGGTCGGCGTCCAGTCGATCGTCCACCCGGACGCCGAGCGCGCGACCGCCCGCGCCGCGGCATCGATCGGGCTGCCGTTCATCCTCTCGACGGCGTCGTCGACCGGCATCGAGGACGTCGCCGCGGCCAACGGCGACGGCCCGCGCTGGTTCCAGCTGTACTGGCCCGGCGACCCCGACGTCTGCGCGAGCCTGCTGACCCGGGCGAAGAACGCCGGCTACACCGCGCTGGTCGTCACCCTCGACACGTGGACGCTGGCCTGGCGACCGTCCGATCTGGACCAGGCCTACCTGCCGTTCCTCAAGGGGGAGGGCTGCGCCGTCCCGTTCACCGACCCGGTGTTCCGCGGCCTGCTGGAGAAGACGCCGGAAGAAGACCTGAACATGGCGATCCTGCGCTGGATCGGCATGCTCACCGGCACCGACCGGACGTGGGACCAGCTGCCGTTCCTGCGCGAGCACTGGGACGGCCCGATCGTCCTCAAGGGCATCCAGCACGTCGCCGACGCCCGCCGCGCGGCCGAAGCGGGCATGGACGGCATCGTCGTCTCGAACCACGGCGGCCGCCAGGTCGACGGCGCGATCGGCGCGCTGGAGGCACTTCCGGGCATCGTCGCGGCGGTCGGCGACCGGCTGGAGGTGCTGTTCGACTCGGGCATCCGCACCGGCGCCGACGTCCTCAAGGCGATCGCCCTGGGCGCCCGGGCGGTCCTGGTGGGGCGCCCGTGGGTGTACGGCCTCGCCCACGCGGGTGAGGACGGCGTCCGGCACGTCCTGCGCAGCCTCCTGGCGGACTTCGACCTGACCATGGGCCTGTCCGGCCACCGCACCCTCGCCGACCTGGGCCCGGACTCGCTGCAGCGGACATGAGGTAACGAATCGGGAATTCCGGAGACAGCCGGGCCGGGGGCCGCTACATTTCTGCCTCACCACGGCCGCTCGGGGACGGACCGGTGGTTCCATCAGTCCTTTCACGAGGGGGTTTCCCATGTCTTCGATCATGATGCGGATCGGCGTGCTGTGCGCGGTGCTCGGGTTCGGCACCATCGTCCTCGAGCAGTTCGACTACGAGTTCCGGATCCTGTCCTGGGCCAGCGACATGCAGCCGTTCTTCGGCATCATCCTCGGCCTGGTCGGTCTCGCGCTGATCGGCGGCTCGGTGGCGCTGAGCCGCGCCAAGGCCGCGCCGCAGCCGCAGCAGCAGGCGCCGGTCCAGTCGCCGCAGCAGCCCGGCCAGCCCGGCTGAGCCCCAGCGCCCCAATGTGGCGTTGGTTGCGTCCAACGCACCCAATGTGGCGTT
>NZ_JBSGJD010000483.1:0-2452 GCF_053605405.1 Amycolatopsis sp. NPDC003861 | reverse complement strand
CGATGCCGTCGAAGACACCGGCCCAGCGCGGGTCGTTGACCAGGTTGTAGCAGGATTCCGCGAACGCGGCCGGGTTCTTCGCCGCCTCGGTGAAGCCCGCCGACCACGTCCAGCCGCCGAAGGACCACAGCACCTTCAGCTTCGGGTGCAGCTTCTTGAGCTGGAGGATCTGGTTGAAGCTGCCGTGCAGCGCGCCGGGTTCGGTGCTGTCGGCCTGGCCGCTGACGCTGGTGGCGGCGTCGTAGGGCATGTCGTGGTCGGCCCACGGGTCGCCGACCGCGCAGCCACCGCCCGTCACGTTGCCGAACGCGTAGTTGATGTGGGTCAGCTTCGCGGCCGACCCGGACGTCTCGATGTCCTTGACGTGGTAGCCGCGGGCGTAGACGTCCCAGTCGGCGAAGTAGGCCATCACCTTGCCCTGGCCCTGCCCGGCGTCCGCCGGCGGCGCGACGACGGAGGCACCGGCGAGCGCGAGCGCGACGACGGCGATGCGTTTTCTCATGCGGAGCATGGGTTTCTCCTCATCGGCCCAGACGAGCGGACGCCTGAGGCTAACAGGTCCAGACCACTGCGGACCAGAGCGAATCGTGTGGTCAGCGGGTTTCGGTGTACCTCCGCAGCCGGGTGCGGATTCACGCGTGCGATGATCGGGCGATGACCGAGTTCGGCTGCGCCCGCTGTTCCGGCGATGACGCCCTGACCGCGCTGGCGTTCTGCACGACCCGGCTGAACAAGACCCATCGCCTGGTCGAGCGGTCGCACTTCAGCGTCTCCCTGCGCCGCTGCCCCGAGTGTGGTCAGTCGTTCGCCGCGATCTTCACCGAGTTCGTCGACTGGACCGGCGGCGAAGACGCGCAGTACTTCGACTTCGTGCCGCTCACGACGGCCGAGGTGTCGGCGCTGGCCGCGCAGGGCGCCGGGGTGGACCTGGCCGAGCTGGGCGCGCTGGGCAGCGTCCGCCGCCGGCTGTCGTCGAGCTGGCCGACCGGCGGCGTGAAGGAGATCGCCTGGCGGACGGACGCGCTTTCGGTGCGCGAAGGTCACTGACGCGCGAGGCGGAGGATCGCCGCGGCACTGCGGTCGACGTCGGCCTCGGTCGTCGTCCAGCCGGACACCGAGATCCGCAGGTACCGGCGGCCGCGCCAGGTGGTGCCGCCCAACCAGCAGGTGCCGTCGTCCTGGACCTTCCGGATGAGCGCGTCGGTGTCCCCGCCGAAGGAGACGAGGACCTGGTTGAGGACGACGTCGTTGGCGATCTCGGCACCGCCGTCGGCGAGCTTCCCGGCGAAGCGGCGGGCCAGCCGGCAGCAGCGGTCGACGAGCTCGGCGACGCCGTCGCGGCCCAGCTCGCGCAGCGCCGCCCAGACGGCGAACCCGCGGGCGCGGCGCGACGACTCCAGGGTCAGGTCGCCCATGCCGGACACCTCGCCGGCGCCGGTGAGGTAGGCGGCCCGGTAGGAGATCGCGGCGGCGTGGACGTCCGGGCGGGCGCAGAAGACGAAGCCGGAGTCGTACGGGACGTTGAGCCACTTGTGCCCGTCGCAGGCCCAGGAATCGGCGAGTTCGACGCCGTCGAGGAGCGGCCTGGTGGCCGGGTTGGCGGCGGCCCAGAGCCCGAAGGCACCATCGACGTGGAGCCAGGCCCCGGGCGCGGCTTCCCGGGCGGCGCGGAGGTCGTCGCACGCGCCGGTGTTCACGTTCCCGGCCTGCAGGCAGACGATCATCGGTCCGGCTTCGTACTTCCTGCGGAGGTCGTCGACGTCGATCCCGCCTTGAGGTCCGGCCGCGACCGTCTCGACGACCCGGGTGCCGAAGCCGAGCAGCCGCAGGGCGCGGTCGATGGTGGCGTGCCGTTCTTCACTGGCGAGAACCCGGACGCGCGGGGCGCCGACGAGCCCATCGCGTTCGACATCCCAGCCGGCTTCGGCGAGAACGTGGTGCCGCGCGGCGGCGAGGGCGGCGGTGTTCGCGGCCTGGCCACCGGTGACGAACCCGGTGGAGGCGGTGGCGGGAAGGCCGAGAAGCTCCTTGAGCCAGCTGCCGGCGGCCTCTTCGGCGGCGGCCGCGGCGGGCGAGAGGACGGCGTTGAACCCGTTCTGATCCCAGCCGGCGGCGAGGACATCGGCCGCGGTGGCGGCGGGGAGGGCGCCGCCGATGACGAAGCCGAAGAACCGGGGTCCGGCGGTGGCGACGAGCCCGGGATCGGCGGCTTCGGCGAGCTGTTCGAGCACTTCGGACGGTGGGGTGGGGTGCTTGGGGAGCGGGCCGCCGAAGCCGGCCCGCAGGACGGCGGGGTCGACGGCCTGGGCGACCGGCCGTGCCGCGAGGGTGGCACGGTAGCCGGCACCGAGCTCGGCGGCGCGGGCGAGGAGCGCGTGCATGTCGTCCACCCACCGACTGTAGGCCGGATCCGCGGTCGTGAGTGGTAAGGCGGGTTCTAACCCGCCTTAAC
>NZ_JBSGJD010000482.1:0-2461 GCF_053605405.1 Amycolatopsis sp. NPDC003861 | reverse complement strand
CTCGGCCGCGCGGGCCACGCGGACCAGGCCGCCGTGGACGCCTTCGCCGAAGCGTTCGCGCACTGGCGCGGCGAGCCCGCGCTGGCGCTGGCGTGGGGACCGATGACCGAGGAGGGCCGTTCGCGCTTCCCCGGCGTCGGCCCACTGTCCACTGAGGACGGCCTCGCGATGGTCGACGCCGCCCTCGCGACCGGCCACCGCGCCCTGTCCGTGCTGCGGGTGGACGCGGCGAACGTGCGGGCGCCCACCCCGGTGGTGCTGCACGACCTGATCGACCTGACCCCGGCGAACCGGTGGCCCGGTACCCCGGAAGGAGAAGAGTGACCATGCCTGTTCCCGGCTCCGACGTGCTGATCGTCGGCTACGGCCCGGTCGGCCAGCTGCTGGCGGTCCTGCTCGCGCACCGGGGGTGGCGGGTGACGGTCCTGGAACGCTGGCCCGAACCCTTCCGGCAGCCGCGGGCCGTCGGGTTCGACAGCGAGGCCGGGCGCATCCTCGCCGCGGCCGGGATCGGCGACGCGTTCGCCCGGTTCGGCGAGCCGTCTCGCGAGTACGCGTGGCGCACCGCCCGCGGGGAAACGCTGATCGAGTTCGACGTGGCCGAACGAGGACACTGCGGGTGGCCCGACTCGACGTCGTTCTACCAGCCGGAGCTGGAAGCCGCGCTGATGGCTCGCGGCGGCAGCCTGCCGAACCTGCGGGTCCTGCGCGGGTACTCGGTGGTGGAGGCGCTCGAAGACGACGACGGGGTGAGCGTCACGGCCGAGGCGGCCGACGGCACGCGGCAGGTTTTCCGCGGCGGCTGGGTGATCGGGTGCGACGGGGCCAACAGCTTCGTGCGCGAGCGCCTGGGCACCACGAGCACCGATCTCGGCTTCGCCCACGACTGGCTCATCTGCGACGTCACCCTGCACGAGCCGCGCGAGTTCACCCCGAACAACCTGCAGATCTGCGACCCGGCGCGGCCGCGCACCGCGGTGTCGGCGGGTCCGGGGCACCGGCGCTGGGAGTTCATGCGCCTGCCGGGGGAGCGGCTGAGCGACTTCGGCAGCGAGGGGACCGCCTGGCGTCTGCTGCGGCTCGTCGACGTCACCCCGGAGAACGCGCGGCTGGACCGGTACGCCGTGTACACGTTCCGGGCGAGCTGGGCGGATCGCTGGCGGTCCGGCCGCCTGCTCATCGCGGGGGACGCGGCCCACCTGATGCCGCCGTTCGCGGGCCAGGGGATGTGCTCGGGTTTCCGGGACGCCGCCAACCTGGCCTGGAAGCTCGACCTCGTCCTGGCCGGCCGGGCGCCGGCGGAACTGCTGGACACCTACGACACCGAGCGGCGGGCCCACGTGCGGCACGCGGTGACGATGTCGGTCGAGCTCGGCAAGGTGGTGTGCGTGGTCAACCCCGCCGCGGCGGCCGACCGCGACCGGGCCATGCTGACCGCGAGACGCCGGAACATCGACCCACCGGCGCGGGAACGGACCGCGGTGAAGGCCCTCGTGACCGGGTTCCTGCACCACGACGCCGCGGGGCGGCCGGCGCCCTACGCCGGTGACTCCACGCCGCAGGCGAGGGTGAGCCGCGGCGGGCGGACCGGGCTGTTCGACGAGATCGCCGGACTCGGCTTCGTGCTCATCGGCACGCCTGACCTCGCGGCCCTCCTGGACCGGTCGTGCCCGGACGCGCTGGCGGCGGTGGGGGCCCGGCTCGTCCGCGTGCGCCCGGCCGGCACGCCGCCCGGTGACCTCGGTGCCGAAGACGTCGTCGACGTCGACGGGTGCTACGGGCCGTACCTGGCCGGGATGGGGGCGGTCGCGGCCCTGGTGCGCCCCGACTTCTACCTCTTCGGTGTCGCCCGCGACGAGGCCGGGGTGATCGACCTGGTCCGGGACGCGGCCCGGCAGCTCACCGCGCCGCCGGTACGGGCTCCGGAGCCCGTACCGCCGGGTGGGCGGTGACGGTGCCGGCGAGAACGGCGCCGCGGAGCACGGCGGCGGCCAAGGCCAGGCTGTCCGGGGGCAGGCCGAGCCGGGCCGCGCCGGTCTTCGCGTGCTCGTACAGCAGGTAGTTCACCGGCGTGGCGCCCCCGTCACGCGCGACTCGGGCGATGACGCGCAGCTGGTGGTGCCAGGCCGCGTGCACCCGGCTGTCGGCGAACAGTTCCCCGGTCCGGGCCGGCACCGGATCCGCCGCGCGGGCGGCGAGCGCGACCCGCTGGGCCGGGCGCATCCGCCGGGTCCAGTGTTCCCACAGGGAAAACAGGAAGGACGCGCGGGACCGGTCGTCCACTCCGCCGAGCAGGGACCACACGTGCAGCACCGCCGCCGGTAGCTCGGCGCCGGCGGCGGGTTCCCCGGCCCGGCACAGGTCCAGGGCGAGTTCGCTGGAGACGGCCGCCAGCTCTTCGGCGTGGCGGCGGTCGCGCGGGTCGGTGAACCGCGCGGTCGGCGGGGCGGCCGCGTGCCGC
>NZ_JBSGJD010000481.1:0-2463 GCF_053605405.1 Amycolatopsis sp. NPDC003861 | reverse complement strand
GACGCCGTCAACGACGTCGAGCGCGCGGAGTTCGCCCGGCACCTCGAGCAGTGCGACTCGTGCACGCAGGAGGTCGCCGAGCTGCGCGCGACGGCGGCCCGGCTGGGCGCGGCGATGGCCGAGGAGCCGCCGCCGCACTTCAAGGACCGCGTCATGACGGCCATGCACGCCACCCGGCAGCTGCCGCCGCGGACCCGGCCCGGCTCGCCCGACCGGCACCGCCGTTCGGCGCGGGCCCCGCGCTGGGCGGTCGTCGTGGCGGCCGCGGCCGCCGTCGTCGGCCTGGCTGCGGGCGGGGTGTTCGGCGGCATCGCGCTGACCCAGCGGCAGGAGCTGCAGACCGCGCAGAGCCGGCTCGACCAGGCGAAACAGCAGTTCGCGCCGGTGGCGGCGCTGCTCGCGGCCCCGGACGCGAAGACCGTGCACGGCGAGGCCCCGATCGGCGGCGGGGTCACGGTCGTCCTGTCGCGGTCGCTCAACCGGGTGATGGTGATGGACGCGGGCCTGCCGGCCCAGCCGGGCGGGAAGGTCTACGAAGCCTGGCTGATCACCGGCGCGGACGCGCCGCGCTCGGCCGGGGTGATCGCCGCGGCGGACCAGGGCGGCCTGGTCGTCGCGGACGGCGTCGGCGGTGCCGACAAGGTCGCGGTGAGCGTCGAACCGCCCGGTGGATCGGCCACCGGAGCACCCTCGGACGTCCTCATGAGCATGCCCGCGCCGGCCTGAGCGGGCGGCCATACCAGATCGGGCTCCGGGGGTGTTCGCGGCCCGTCGCTCTTGCGCGCCCGAAGGTGTTGTGGCAAAACACCTTTGCGACACACGGCGTGCCTACTGGATTAGAGCCTGCCTGGTGCCTACCGTCCTGCCTAACGTCGGCGGTTGACATAACTCTCGATCTGGGGTTGAGGTCGAGGGTTCGGCCGGCGGGCTGTACGGGCACAACGATCAGGAAGGCGGACTTCGATGACGCCCCCGCACAACTACCTTGCGGTGATCAAGGTGGTCGGCATCGGCGGTGGCGGCGTGAACGCCGTGAACCGCATGATCGAGGTCGGCCTCAAGGGTGTCGAGTTCATCGCGGTGAACACCGACGCACAAGCACTGCTCATGTCCGACGCCGACGTCAAGCTGGACATCGGCCGCGAACTGACCCGTGGCCTCGGCGCGGGCGCCGCCCCCGAGGTCGGCCAGAAGGCCGCCGAAGACCACCGCGAAGAGATCGAAGAGGTCATCAAGGGCGCCGACATGGTGTTCGTGACCGCGGGTGAGGGCGGCGGCACCGGCACCGGTGGTGCGCCGGTCGTCGCGCAGATCGCCCGCAAGCTGGGCGCGCTGACCATCGGCGTGGTCACCCGTCCGTTCACCTTCGAGGGCAAGCGGCGCGGCAAGCAGGCCGAAGAGGGCATCCAGGCGCTGCGCAACGAGTGCGACACGCTCATCGTGATCCCCAACGACCGGCTGCTGCAGCTCGGCGACATCGGCGTCTCGCTGATGGACGCGTTCCGCTCCGCGGACGAGGTGCTGCTCTCCGGTGTCCAGGGCATCACCGACCTGATCACCACCCCGGGCCTGATCAACCTCGACTTCGCCGACGTCAAAAGCGTCATGTCCGGCGCGGGCTCCGCGCTGATGGGCATCGGCTCGGCGCGCGGCGAGGGCCGGGCCATCCAGGCCGCGGAGAAGGCGATCAACTCGCCGCTGCTGGAGGCGTCGATGGACGGCGCCCACGGCGCGCTGCTGTCCATCGCGGGCGGCTCCGACCTGGGCCTGTTCGAGATCAACGAGGCCGCGTCGCTGGTGCAGGAGTCCGCGCACCCGGACGCCAACATCATCTTCGGCACGATCATCGACGACTCCCTCGGCGACGAGGTCCGGGTCACGGTGATCGCGGCCGGGTTCGACGCCGGCGCGCCGACGCACAAGAAGCTCGACCCGTCCACCTTCGGGTCCGGCTCGCGCGCGTCGGCCACCACGGCCTCGGCCTCGGCAGGCCAGGTGTCGAACCCGCCGACGCCGCCGTCGGGCGCCACCCCGGTGCCGTCCGCGGGCAGCTCCGGCTACCCCGTGGCGCCGCCGCGGTCGCACTCGACGCTGCCTTCGCCCACCGGCAGCCAGCCGGCCGGCGGGCTCCCGCAGCCCGGCGGCGGCTCGCGCGGCTACTCGCCGCTCGGCTCCAACGCGACCCAGGGCAGCCTGCCGGGCCGCGCGATGCCGGTGCACGACGACCCGTCGGACGACGAGGTCGACGTCCCGCCGTTCATGCGGCGCTAGCCACCCGCTCCGAAGGCCACCACCCGCGAACTAGAGTCGTGGGTGGTGGCCTTCGGCCATTCCGGCCCGGCTCACCTCGTTGGCCGGTCGCCAGCGCCCCAATGTGGCGTGGGGGGGGGTGTGTGGGGCCCACCGCCCCAATTGTGTGGGGTTGGGTACGAAACACCGATATTGGGGGGGGGGGGGTTTTTT
>NZ_JBSGJD010000480.1:0-2498 GCF_053605405.1 Amycolatopsis sp. NPDC003861 | reverse complement strand
GGGGTGGGCGGTGGGTTACCGGGGGGTGGTGCGGGACTCCGTCGTATGGTATTCCCGCTAGGGCGCCCACCAGCACTTTTCTGGGTCTCACCGGTTCTCCGGTGAGCCGCCGCACGAAAGAGGACAGAAATGCCGAAGATGAAGACCCACAGCGGGACGTCCAAGCGCATCCGCAAGACGGGTACGGGCAAGCTGCGCCGCCAGATGACCGGCCGCCGCCACCGCATGGAGAAGAAGTCCAGCCGCGTGACCCGCCGTCTCGAGGGCACCACCGAGGTGTCGAAGACCGAGGTCGGCCGCGTCAAGCGCCTGCTCGGCATCTGATCCCGCAGAACTTGCTCTGACCCACCCGGGGCGTCCCCCTCGCCCCCCGAAATCGACAGGATGGACCCGTGGCACGCGTCAAGCGGGCGGTCAACGCCCAGAAGAAGCGTCGCGCAACTCTCGAACTGGCCAGCGGCTACCGCGGCCAGCGTTCGCGGCTGTACCGCAAGGCCAAGGAGCAGACGCTTCACTCGCTGAACTACGCCTACCGGGACCGCCGTGCCCGCAAGGGTGACTTCCGCCAGCTGTGGATCACCCGCATCAACGCGGCCGCCCGCGCCAACGGCGTGACCTACAACCGGTTCATCCAGGGCATCAAGGCCGCGGGTGTCGAGGTCGACCGCAAGATCCTCGCGGACCTCGCCGTCAACGACGCCGCCGCCTTCACCGCGCTGGCCGAGCTCGCCAAGGCCAACGTCAACACCGGCGAAGCGAAGTCGGCCTGACCGGCAGCTTTCAACGACCCGGGGCGGAGCCGTTCACCGAACGGACCCCCCGGGTCGTTGCTGCGCGCAAGCTGACGCGGCGCGCGGAACGCGATAAGACCGGCCGGTTCCTGGCCGAAGGCGCCAACGCCGTCGAGGCGGCGCTCGAGCACGGCACCGTGCACGAACTGTTCGTCACCGCACGCGCGGCGGAGCAGCACGCAAACCTCGTCGACGCCGCCCGCGCGGCCGGCGTCGGGGTGTCGCCGATCACCGACCGCGCCGCCGACGGGCTGTCGGAAACCGTGACGCCCCAAGGCATCGTGGCCGTCTGCGCGCTGCTGGACCGGCCCATCGAGGAAGCCGTGACGCCGGACGCGCGGCTCGTGGTCGTGCTCGTCGACGTCGCCGACCCCGGCAACGCCGGCACGGTCATCCGGGTCGCCGACGCGGCCGGCGCCGACGCCGTGGTCCTGGCGGGCGACACGGTCGACCCCCACAACGGCAAGTGCGTCCGCGCGGCGGCCGGCAGCCTCTTCCACCTGCCGATCGCGCGCGTCCGCGACGTCCCGGCCGCGCTGGCCGCCTGCTCGGCCGCGGGCCTGCGGACGTTCGCCGCCCACGGCTACGCCGACGCCGAACTCGATCGGGTGGACCTCGCGGCGCCGACGGCGTGGGTCTTCGGCAACGAAGCCCACGGCCTGCCCGCCGACGTCCTCGACCGGACCGACCTCGCCGTCCGGATCCCCCTGTACGGCCGCGCGGAGAGCCTCAACCTGGCCACCGCGGCGGCCGTCTGCGTCTACACGAGCGCGATGGCGGCCCGCCGCTGACCTGCGAGTAGGCTCCCGCACTATCCATTGTGGCCGATATTGGGGGGTTCCATGGGCAGGCTCGCCCGTTCGTTCGCGCTGTTCTCCGCTTCGTTCAAGGTGCTGCGTGCCCACAAGGGCCTGGCGTGGTTCCCGGTGCTCGCCGGGATCGCCGGGCTGCTGGTCGCCGCGGTGTTCCTGACACCCGCGTTCTTCACCGTCCACCTCGATGCCGACAACTTCCGGCCGACCGCCGGCACGTACGTGCTGCTCGCGGCGTTCTACCTCGTCTCGGCGTTCGTCACGATCTTCTTCAACGCCGCCCTGATCTCCCAGGCGGACGTCGCGCTGCGCGGCGACGGCGGCATGCCGGGGGTCGGCGCCGGTCTCGCCGCGGCCGGCCGCCGCTGGCCGACCCTGCTCGGCTGGGCCGGCGTGACCGCGACGGTCAGCGTGGTGCTGCGGACGATCGAGGAGCGGCTCGGCTTCCTCGGCAACATCATCAGCGGGCTGATCGGCCTGGCCTGGCGGCTCACGACGTTCCTCGTGCTGCCGGTCGTGCTGCTCGAAGGCACCGGGGTGAAGGCGGGTGTCAAGCGCTCGGTCGAGCTGTTCCGCCGCACCTGGGGCGAGAACGCCGTGGGCACCGCGGGCATCGGCCTGGTCGGCTTCCTGCTGACCTTCGCCGGTTACGTCGTGCTCCTCGGCGCCGGCTTCCTGCTCGGCGGCACGGCCACCATCTTCGTCTGCGTCGGGCTGGCGATCGTCTGGACCCTGCTGGTCGCGGTCTTCAGCACGACACTGACGGGGATCTACCAGACCGCGCTGTACCGCTACGCCGCCGAGGGCGTCGTGCCCGGCGAGTTCGCGTCGGTCGACTTCTCGGCGGCCTTCCGCCGGCGCTGACCGGGCGTCCGCACGCCCCCGGGGCGACCGG
>NZ_JBSGJD010000479.1:0-2697 GCF_053605405.1 Amycolatopsis sp. NPDC003861 | reverse complement strand
GTCTGACGCACCGAACGCCACATTGGGTGCGTTGGACGCAACCAACGCCACATTGGGGCGCTTGGAACCCGGGTCAGCGGTCGGCCGCTTCCAGTTCGACGGCCTTCTTCATCGTCTCGCGCGCCCGGCGGCGGTCGCCCGCGATGTCGTAGGCGTACGCGAGCTTGTACCAGGCCCGCCAGTTCTCCTGGTCGGCCTCGACCTCCGCGCGGCGCTCCGCGAACCAGGCGTCGGCCGCGTCGCGATCCACCCGGCCCGACGGGCGGCGCGGGAGGCCGGAGACGTCCGGGAGCGCGCCCTCGGCGTCCAGCCGCCGGGAGAGGCGCTGGACCTGCAGGCCATTGCGCCAGGTCATGACGACGACCCAGATGCCCAGGACCGGCAGCAGCAGCACCCCGGCCCCCAGCGCGATCCCGACGCCCGTGCCCGTCTTGAACAGGGCGACCGCCCGATCCGCCAGCAGGAACAGGTAGACGACCAGCGCCGCCGTCAGCAGCAGCGCCACATTGCGGGCCCTCACAGGTCGAGGACGTTTTCCAGGCCGACCGTCAGGCCGGGGCGCTGCAGCACTTCACGCACGCCGAGCAGCACGCCCGGCATGAACGACGTCCGGTCGAGGGAGTCGTGGCGGATCGTCAGGGTCTCCCCCTCGCCGCCGAACAGGATCTCCTCGTGCGCGACCAGGCCCGGCAGGCGGACCGAGTGCACGCGGACCTCCTCGACCGTCGCACCACGGGCGCCGTCCAGCTCCGACGTCGTCGCGTCCGGGCCCGGTGCCACGCCCGCTTCCGCGCGGGCGGCGGCGATCATCCGCGCGGTGTGGGCGGCGGTGCCCGAAGGCGCGTCGGCCTTGCGGTTGTGGTGCAGCTCGATGATCTCCGCCGAGGCGTAGAACTTCGCTGCCTGGGCCGCGAACCGCATGGCGAGAACCGCGCCAAGAGCGAAGTTCGGCGCGATCAGCACGCCCAGCGACGGCTTCGGCGCCAACAGCGAACGCAGCGACGCCAGCCTGTCTTCGCTGAAGCCGGTGGTGCCGACGACCGCGTGGATGTCGTGCTCGACCAGGTACTCCAGGTTGCCCATGACGGCGTCGGGGTGGGTGAAGTCGACGACCACCTGGGCGTCGGCCAGCGCGGCGAAGTCGTCGCCCGCGTCCAGCGCGGCCACCAGCTTCATGTCCCCGGCGCCTTCGACGGCCTTCACCACCGTCGCGCCCATCCGGCCGCGCGCACCGAGCACACCGACGTTGACGGTCATGAAGCGATCACCTCGTGCAGGTCGTCAGGAAGGTCGTCGGCGTGAGCGTACGGCCCGACGACCGCCGCCGCCGAGACGCCACCGGGCCGCGCGAACAAAGTGCGAGCGAGCGCACACACGTCCTCGGTGGTCACCGCGTCGATGCGCGCGATCGTGTCGTCGACACCCAGGTAGCGCCCGTAGTTGAGCTCGTTCTTGCCGATCCGCGACATCCGCGACGAGGTGTCCTCCAGGCCCAGCACCAGCCCGCCGCGCAGCTGGCCCTTGGCGCGGGCGACCTCGGCGTCGGTCAGGCCGTCGACGCCGACCTTGTCGAGCACCTCGCGGATGACGCCGGCGACGTCGCCGAGCTTCTCCGGCTGGCAGCCCGCGTACACGGCCATGTGCCCGGTGTCGGCGTAGCTCGCCACCGACGAGTACACCTGGTACGCCAGTCCGCGCTGCTCGCGGATCTCCTGGAACAGCCGCGAGCTCATCCCGCCGCCGAGGGCCGCGTTGAGCACCGAGAGCGCGAAGCGGCGGTCGTCGTGGCGCGACAGCGACCGCAGGCCGAGCATGACGTGCGCCTGCTCGGTGTCGTCGGTGTGCAGGGCCAGCTTCGGCACGGTCTTGATCCGGGCGCGGCCCTCGCGCGGCGCGATCGGCGTCGCGGTGCCGGCCAGGCGCTCTTTCAGGGCTTTGCGCACCAGGCGCAGCACCTGGTTGTGGTCGATGTTGCCGGCCACGGACAGGACCATGCGCGGCAGCGTGTAGCGGCGCTTGTAGAAGTTCCGCAGCGCGGCCGGGGACATCTCGACGATCGACTTCTCGGTGCCGAGCACCGGGCGGCCGAGCGGGTGGTCGCCGAGGATGGCCGTCACGAACGTCTCGTGCAGCAGGTCTTCGGGGTCGTCGTCGCGCATCGAGATCTCTTCGAGGACGACGCTGCGTTCCATGTCCATGTCGCGGTCGGTGCACAGGGCGTCGAAGACGACGTCGGTGACCAGGTCCACGGCGAGCGGGAGGTCGGCGTCGAGCACCTGCGCGTAGTAGCAGGTGTGCTCTTTGGCCGTGAAGGCGTTGAATTCGCCGCCGACCGCGTCGATCTCCTCGGCGATCTGCGTGGCGTCGCGGTGCTTGGTGCCCTTGAACAGCAGGTGCTCGAGGTAGTGCGCGGCGCCGGCGACCGCGGCCGGCTCGTCGCGGGAGCCGATGCCGACCCACAGCCCGACCGTGGCCGAGCGCGACGCCGGGACGTGCTCGGTGATCACGCGCAGGCCGCCGGGCAGGACGCTGCGCTTGACGACCGCACCGTCCGGGGTGGACTCCAGTGTGCGGGTGGTGCCGACGGGCTGCTCGTGCCCGGAAACCTGCCGTGCCATGGGTTCCTTACTCACGATGCCGCGAAGGCCCCCTGCCGCCGGGGTCGTGAGTGGTAAGGCGGGTTAGAACCCGCTTTAC
>NZ_JBSGJD010000478.1:0-2717 GCF_053605405.1 Amycolatopsis sp. NPDC003861 | reverse complement strand
GGGGGGTGTCTCTCGCCCGCCCCCCGGCGGCCGCGGGGGGTGGGGCGTCGCGCCCCCCGCTCTGGGGGGGGCCCCCTCGAAGGGGCCGCCCGCTTCTCGTCGTGCCCGGGATCAGAACCGCAGGGCGCGGATGATCGAGCACGGGTCGGTGTAGGACTTCCAGCGCACGATCCGGCCGCCGCGGACGGTCAGGCATTCGACGTACTCGATCTCGAACGCCACGCCGGTGCCGCGGGCGATGCCCTTCTCGTGCACGATGCCGACGGCCTGGTCGCCGTCCACCACCAGGCCGCGCAGCTCCTTGCGCTTCACCTCGCAGACGGAGGTGAACGCCTCGAAGCTGGCCAGGACGGCGGCCGGGCCGTGGTAGGTGCCGATCCACGGCATGCAGTCGTGGTGGCCGGGCACGCCGACGAAGTTGACCCACTCGACGTCGTCGCCGAGCAGGTCCGCGGCCTGCGTGACGTCGCCGCCGCACACGCGCTCGAACCACGCCAGCGCGGTGGCGCGGGTGCTGCCGGTGTCCTCCCCGGCGGCCGGGGCCGGCCCGCCGGTCTGCCAGTCCGGGGTGAAGGTGACCGCGGTGATCCGCCAGCCGGTGCCGGTGCGGTGCAGGGCCATCCGGTAGTGGCCGCCGAGCACCCACGGCGGCCCGCCGCCGTCCGGCACGTGCGTGACCTGGACCTGGCAGCGGCAGACCGCGGTGTCGCCGTCGAGGGCGACCAGGTGGTTGCCGATCAGGTGCTGGGTGGTGGCAAACCCGGCGAACTCCGCCGCCCAGCCCGCCACCGCGTCGGCGGCCGGGACGGTGCCCGCGTCGCCGCCGTGCAGCGCGCGGTAGTCCAGGCGGACGGACTCGGCCAGCAACCCGGTCATCGCCGTCCAGTCGCGGCGGTCGGCGTACCAGCCGAACCTGTCGCACGCCTCGATCACGTCCAGCCGGTCGTTCGCGGTCATCGCCTGCTCCTGTCGGCCAAGGGCGCCGCGGCCAGGTCGAGCGCCGCGGCGACGGTCGGTTCGTGGTCGTAGAAGTCGAACTGCGTGCCGGTCAGCCAGTGCACTGTGGACGGTCCGGCCAGCCGCGCGAGGAACTTCCGGACGCCGCCGGGCAGGGCCGCCTCCTCGCTGTGCACGAGGACGACCGGCGCGGTGACCCGGCGGGCGGCGGCGATGGGGTCGAACCGCAGCCAGTGCGGCCAGGAGAGCTCGGCGAACCGGTTGGGCCACTGCGGGACGGCCCCACGGGCCGGGTCGAGGTAGTAGGCGAAGGGGCCGGGCATCGCGGCCGTCGCGTCGGTGGTGCTGACGGCGGGGACGTACCGGACGGCCCCGGTCCGCGCGTACTCGGCGGCGGCCGCCTCGCCGCGCCGGATCCGTTCGGCGACCCCGGCGCTGCCGCCGTAGACCTCGCCGACGAGTTCGGCGTCGTGCAGCCAGGGGGCGACCATCGCGAGAGAACCGAACAGGGCGGGCTCCGCGGCCGCCGCGACGGCCAGGTACCCGGCGCCGGCGCAGATCCCCACCCCGCCGACACGCTCGGTGTCCACAAGGGAGCATCGGCGCAGGAACCCGGCCGCGGCGATCAGGTCCGCCACCTTCCGGTCCGGCAGCTCGGCGTCGCGCGGGGATCCGGCGGAGGCGCCGTGGCCCCGGAAGTCGAACGCCAGCGCGGCGATCCCCCGCCGGGCGAGGCCGCGGGCGTACCGGCCGGCCATCTGCTCCTTGACGGTGGTCCACGACCCGGCCACGACCACGGCGGGTGGGGGCGGACCGCCGTCCGGTGGGAGGTGGAGGTCGCCGACGAGGGTGTCGCCGCCCGAACGGAACTCGACCTGCCGAACCGTCATGTCCTGCTCCCCTTCGTCTCGCCGCGCACGGCGCACCCCGGCGACGCGCGCCTCACGACGCCTCCGCCAGTACCACGCACCCCAGCTCGGTCAACGCCGCCGGAACCACCGCGCCCGGCCGGCCCGGCCGCACCGGGCCCAGCAGCCCGGCCCGGGCCAGCTCGTGCACCGCGTGCTGGTCGCAGCAGGCCACGCCGTCCACGAACAGGTCCGGCGCGCAGCCGCAGCGCAGGGTGGCGCGGCCGTCGGCCACCGCGCGCAGGATCGCCCGGTCGCGGTGGCTCAGCGGCGTCACCGGAGGTCCCCGCCGGCCGCGGCCAGTGCGGCCCGGGGGTCCTCCCCGGCGATCTCCGCGTAACCGGCGCAGAACGCGTCGCGCGCCACGCCTTCGCCGTCGAGGCCGGTGCGGTCGATCGACCGCAGCAGGCTCGCGACGTCCCGCAGCGGCGACTGCACGGCCGCCTCGGCGTCGAACCCCACCAGCAGCCAGCGGGTCGGCGTGCGCAGGACGTTCCCGAGGTGCAAGTCCCCGTGGACGCGCTGGGCGAGCCCGCCGGACGGCAGCGGCGCCGTCCCGAACCGGTCGGCGAGCGTCCGGTGCACGGACGCGACCGCCCGGCCGAGGACGCCCGCCTCGGCGGCCAGGGCCGGCCCGGCCAGGCGCCGGCCGTCCACGGCGTCCGTGGCGGAGGACTGCAGCAGGGCGAGGACGACCGGAGCACCGTCCAGGTCGCCTTCGATCGAGCCGAGCAGCGGTGCGATGTGCGGGCTGCCGGCCGCGTCGAGTGCGCGGTGCAGCTCCCGGCCGGGGTGGACGAGCCGCCGGCACAGCTTGAGCAGGTAGCGCTCGCCCAGCACCACCGAGGTGGC
>NZ_JBSGJD010000477.1:0-2742 GCF_053605405.1 Amycolatopsis sp. NPDC003861 | reverse complement strand
ACCGGGGTCGCGCCGCACCAGCCGGGGCACCAGGGCGCGGCCGGCCCGGATCGCCAGCTGGCCCACGCCGGCCGCGGCCACCTCGGCCACCGCGGCCCGCGACGCGGGGTCGTCGTCGACGTCGACCAGGACGAACCGGCCGGGGTGCTCGTTCTGCGCGGTCCGCACCAGGCCCCACACCGGCGCCTGGGCCAGGTCGACGACGTCGCCGGGCGCCGCCGCGACGGCGTGGGCCGTGGCCACCACCAGCGGGTCTTCGCGGTCGGCGGCGAGCCACCGCTGGAGCGCTTCGACGGTCTCGGCGACCACCGTTTCCGGGTCGTCGCCGGTCACCCAGCGGACGTCGGCGGCCGGCCGGCCGTCCTGCTCGGGGCGCGCCGGAGCCGGTGACCAGGCCACGAAGAAGAGGCCGCCGGACCGGCGCCGGACGTCGCCGGTGGTCACCGGCCGGGTGGTGACGCGGTCGATCGCGGCCACCGGTGCGCCGGTGGTGTCGGCGACGTCCACCCGGAACGCGTGCGGGCCGAGCGGGCGCCACCGGACCCGCACCGCGGTCGTCCCGGTCGCGTGCACCCGGGCGCCCCGCCATTCGAACGGCATCGCGGCCCCGGCGCCGGCCACCACCGCTTCGACGGCACCGACGTGCAGGGCGGCGTCCAGCACCGCCGGTTCGATCAGGGAACCGGCGCCGGCTTCGGGCAGTTCGACTTCGGCGTAGCGGTCGTCGCCGAGCCGCCAGGCGCGCCGCAGCCCGCGGAACCCGGGCCCGTAGCCGAAACCCGCCTCCTCGAGCGCGTCGTACGCCCCCGTCACGTCGAAGGGTTGCGCCCCTTCGGGAGGCCAGTCGGTCAGTGGCTCGCCGAGGTCGTCCGGGGTCGCCGGGCCGGCCACCGCGGTCGCGTGGCACACCCACTCCTCGTCCGGCCCGTCGGCGCACGAGTGCACGGTCACCGCCCGGTTCCCGTCCTCGCCGGGGGCGGCGACGCGCACCTGCACCCGGCGGGCCGAACGGTCGGCCAGCACCAGCGGCGATTCCAGCAGCAGCTCCCCGATTTCGGGGCAGTCCACCTGCGCCCCGGCGTGCCACACCCACTCCGCGATCGCCGTGCCCGGCACCACGACCGTGCCGAACACGACGTGCCCGGACCACCACGGCTGCAGCCCGGTCCCGACGCGGCCGGTCAGGACCACCCCGGCCTCCGGGGTCAGGTCGACCACCGCGCCGAGGACGGGGTGGGCGGAGGACCGCTGCCCCAGCGCGGTCGCGTCCGCGGCGGTCGCGGAGGTGAACCAGAACCGCTCGTGTTCGAAGGGGTAGGCCGGCAGCGGCACCCGCGCGGCCGGGCGGCCCAGCACCGCGGGCCAGTCCACCGCCACTCCCGTGGTGAACGCCGCGGCCAGACCGGCGAGCACCCGCTCCGGGCGGTCGTCGTCGCGGCGCATGGTGCCGGCGACCGCCACCGGCACGTCGGCCGCCTGCGCCGTTTCGGTGATCGCCATGGCCAGCGCGCTGTGCGGGCCCACTTCGAGGAAGTTCCGCACCCCCTGGTCCAGCGCGAACCGCACACCCTGGTCGAACCGGACGCTGTCGCGCACCTGCCGCACCCAGTAGCCGGCGTCCGGCGCGATCGGCCGCCCGGTCACCGTGGACACGAGCGGGATCTGCGGCCTGCGGTAGGTCAGCCCGGCCGCGACGCGTTCGAAGTCCGCCAGCATCGGCTCCATCAGCGGGGAGTGGAACGCGTGGCTGACCCGCAGCCGGTTCACCCGCCAGCCCGCGGCGCGCAGGTCGGCGGCCAGCGCGTCGACGGCGTCGGTCTCCCCCGACAGCACCGCCGAACCCGGGCTGTTGACCGCCGACACGACCACGCCGGTGCCCGCCAGCAGCGGCGCCAGCCGGTCGGCCGCGTCCCGGCCGTCCGGCGTCGCCACGGCCGCCATCCCGCCGCCGGCCGGGAGCGCCTGCATCAGGTTCGCCCGGGCGGAGACCAGCTTCGCGGCCGACGGCCGATCGAGGACCCCGGCCACGTGGGCGGCGGTGATCTCCCCGATCGAGTGCCCCAGGACGTAGTCCGGCCGGACCCCCGCCGCGGACAGCACTTCCCACAGCGCGACTTCGACGGCGAACAGGGCCGGCTGGGTGTAGCCGGTTTCGTCGAGGGCGGCGGCGTCGGTGCGCAGTACCTGCGCGAGGCCCGGGCAGTCCAATTCGGCCACCACGGCTTCCAGGGTCCGGGCGAACAGCGACGTCTCCGGCCACGACCGGCCCACGCCCGCCCACTGCGCGCCCTGGCCGGGGAAGACGAGCGCGGTCCGGCCCGGCACGACCGTCCCGCGCACGACGGTGGGGGCGGCCTCGCCCGCGGCCACGGCCCGCAGCCCGGCGGTCCCCGAACCGGCGCCGTCCGCCAGCACGACCGCCCGGTGGGCCAGCGCCGTCCGGGCGGCCAGCGTGGCGGCCGTGGCCGTGCCGTCGGGGCCGGCGGCCGCGGCGACGCGCCCGGCGTGGGCGGCCAGCGCGGGCGCGGTGCGCGCCGAGAGCACCCACGGCACGACGTCACCGGGGAACAGCGCGGGCCCGGCCTCCTCGGCGACGGCGTCCGCGGGCGCCTGTTCGAGGATCAGGTGGGCGTTGGTGCCGCTGATGCCGAACGACGACACCCCGGCCCGGCGCGGGCGGTCGACCGCCGGCCACTCGCGTTGCTCGGTGAGCAGCCGGACTTCCCCGGCCGACCAGTCCAC
>NZ_JBSGJD010000476.1:0-2754 GCF_053605405.1 Amycolatopsis sp. NPDC003861 | reverse complement strand
TTGTGACCTACCAAGGTGGGGGGGGGGGGGGGGTTTGGGGGGCGGCCCCGGGGGCCCCCGGGCCCCCCGACCGGCCTGAATCAAGGAGCCCGCGTGACCGCCACGATGGATCTGCCCACCCAGCGCGCTGACGACGCCGACCCCGCCACGCCGGAGATCGATCCCGCACCGTCCAACCTCGACCGCGCCGTGCCCGATTCCACCAGTGGCGACGAGGCGGCGGCCAGCGCTAGCCCGCTCGCCGGGCTGTCGGAGGACGAGCTGGCGGCGTTGCACGCGCAGTGGGACGCCGAGATCAATACCGTCATCCACATCAACCCGGATGAGGCGCTGCTCGCCGAGAACGTCCGCACCGAGAACGCCGAGGCGGACCCGGCGACCACGGCGAACTTCAAGAACAACGGCATCAACACCGCGGCCAATGGCTACCGCAACTACGAGACCGGCATCGTCATGATCACCGAAGGGCAGCGTCGGTTCAACAACGCCCGCGCGGCGGGCGTCGAGCTGCCGGTCTGGATGAAGACTCCGCCGCCGGCCGACGAGCGCAAGGCCACGATCGAGCGGATCGTCCGCCAGCTCGAGGAGAACGACCTCCGCAAGCCGCTGACCCTCGGCGACAGCGCCCGGGCCGTCCAGCAGCTGGCCGCCTTCAACCTCACCCCCGCCGGCATCGCCCGCAAGCTCGCTCGCGGCCGCAACGGCGCCGCCTACGTCAAGCAGGTGCTGCAAGCCGGGGAGAGCGAGCTGGCCCTCAAGGCCGCCGAACGCTTCGACCTCGACCTCGTCCAGGCCGCGATCGTCGCCGAGTTCGACGCCGCCGGTGACCGCGAGACCGCCACAGAACTGATCCGCATCGCGCGCACCGAGCCGAACAACTTCCAGGTGTTCGCGCAGGCCAAGCGCGACGAACACGCCAAGAAGCAGCGGCTCGCCGCCCTGGTCACGACGCTCACCCGGAAGCTGACCGCCGCCAAGATCACGATCTTCGGCGGCAGCCTCACCCCCGAGGCCGGCGAGGCCCGCTCGCTCGACCGGCTGCGCCCCAGCCCCGAGGACGCGCCCTACACGACGCTGACCGCCGAGGACCACGCGTCCTGCCCCGGCCACGGCGCCTGGATCGAGGACGACCACCACGACGAGAAGGGCGACCGCATCGCGGTGGCCGTCTACGGCTGCGCGGACTTCCGCGCGCACGGCCACGCGCTCAGCCACGCCCCGGCCGGGCGTGTCGACCTCACCCCCCGCACCACCAGCACGCCCGACACCAGTGCCGGCGATGGTGCGGGCGCCGCGGGCGAGGAGAGCGACCTCGCCGCCGCGCGGGCCGCGCTGGCCGCCGACGAGCGTGCCCGCGCCGAGGCGCGGATCATCCGCCGGTGGGTGCGCAAGAACAACGAGCTGATCGACGCCTCCGAGAAGCCGCGGCGTGAGTGGCTGGCCGAGTTCGTCCTGCGTAAGACCGCGCCCAAGGACGCGCAGCTGTTCCTCGCCCGCCAGAAGGCCCACGGCGGCTACGAGTTGCGCCGCGCGTTCAACCAGAACCACGCCCTCGCCCGCCAGCTGCTCAGCCTCCCCGTCGGCAGCACCGTGACCGACCTGTCCGACAAGGTCGCCACTGCCCCCACGCCGGGTAAGGCGACCGTCTACGACATGTTCCTCACCTTCTGCGCGATGGAGGACGCGCTCTCGCGCAACGCGTGGCGATACGCGCAGCAGTCGGCGCAGGAGTACCTGACCGCGCTCGTCGGCGCCGGCTATCCCGCCTCCGACGTCGAGCGGCTGATCATCGCTCCGCAGAGCGAGCGGGACGTCATCGCCGCGGCGCTCGGCGAGACCACCACCAGCGACGCGGCCGACGATGACGACGCTGAGCAGCAGGGCGACGTGCTTGATGCCCGAGCGATCGGGGGCTCCGGCCCGGCCGAGCCGGGCGACGATGCCCAGGAATTCTCCGAGGGCACCAGCGCTCCGGCAGGCCCGGACGCCGCGGAGCTGGCCGAAGCCGCGAGCTAACCGGCCGACGTCACCCGATGTCGCCGGACAGGGGCGGGTCCGCACACCTCGTGCCGGGCCCGCTCCTGCTGTCGCTGTCCTCCTCGACGCCCGCGGAGCGTTCCCGCGGCACAGAACGGAGCTTCGCCGATGCACCCGCATCGTCCGCCGAATGTCCCGCACGTCCACCTCACCAGCACTGACATCGCCCGGCACCGCCACGTCACCCCTGGCCCCGCCCCGGTTTCTGCCGAGCTGATGCCATGACCACGATCGTCACCTCTGCCGCGACCGCCCCTCCCCGGCCCGTCACCGGTGAACTTCTCTTTGCCGCGCTGGAGGCCGCCGAGCGCGGGTGGCCAGTGTTCCCGCTCGTCCCCCGCGGGAAGAAGCCCGCCATCGAGCGCTGGCAGCAGCGGGCCACCTGCGATCCCGGCCGCATCCGCCGCTGGTGGACCCGCTACCCGAGATGCAACGTCGGGATCAGCTGCGGGCCTGCTGGCCTGCTGGTGCTCGACCTCGACGCTGCGCACGGGCGGGTCCCTGAGCAGTGGGCACGCCACGGCGTCACCCACGGCCGGGACGTCCTGAGGCTGCTGGCTCAGCTGGCCGGCGAGCCCGACCCGGTCGACACCTTCACCGTCGGCACCCCGCGCGGTGGTGAGCACCGCTACTTCCACCGCCCGCCCGGGGCGCGGCTGCGCAGCACCGTCGGTGCGCGCGGCCGCGGGCTCGGCTGGCACGTCGACACCCGCGGCC
>NZ_JBSGJD010000475.1:0-2888 GCF_053605405.1 Amycolatopsis sp. NPDC003861 | reverse complement strand
TCCGCGGCCTCGATCGCCTCGGCCGCCCGCGAGCCGCCGCGGGTCCGCTTGCGCGGGGCCCGGGTGCGCTTGCGCGGGGCGTCCTCCGAGGCGGCTTCGCCCCGACGACGGCCGCGCTTCTTGCCGCCCAGGTCCTCTTCCTCCTCGGCGGCCAGGCCGGCGCGGGTGCGCTTGGCCAGCGGCAGCCGCCCGGTGGTGCCCTCCGGGATGCCCAGGTCCTCGTACAGGTGCTTCGACGACGAGTACGTCTCCACCGGCTCCGGCATGTCCAGGCCGAGGGTGTCGGAGATCAGCTTCCAGCGCGGCTCCTCGTCCCAGTCGACGAGGGTGATCGCGACGCCGGTGCGCCCGGCGCGGCCGGTGCGGCCGATCCGGTGGACGTAGGTCTTCTCGTCCTCCGGGCACTGGTAGTTGATCACGTGCGTGACGTCGTCGATGTCGATGCCGCGGGCGGCGACGTCGGTCGCGACCAGCACGTCGACCTTGCCGGAGCGGAACGCGCGCAGCGCCTGCTCGCGGGCGCCCTGGCCCAGGTCACCGTGCACGGCGGCGGCGGCGAAACCGCGCTCGACCAGGTCGTCGGCCACCTTCTGCGCGGTGCGCTTGGTGCGGCTGAAGATCATCGTGAGGCCGCGGCCTTCGGCCTGCAGCGCCCGGGCGATGACCTCGGGCTTGTCCATCGAGTGCGCCCGGTAGACGAACTGGGTGGTGCGCTCGTGGACCGCGCCGGCGTCGTTCTCCTCGGCGCGGATGTGCGTCGGCTGGTTCAGGAACGTGCGGGCCAGCGTGATGATCGGGCCGGGCATGGTGGCCGAGAACAGCATGGTCTGCCGCTCGTCCGGCACCATCCGCAGGATGCGCTCGATGTCGGGCAGGAAGCCCAGGTCGAGCATCTCGTCGGCCTCGTCGAGCACCAGGCCGCGGACCTTGCCCAGCACCAGATGCTGCTGTTCGGCCAGGTCGAGCAGCCGGCCCGGGGTGCCGATCACGACGTCGACGCCCTTGCGCAGCGCCTCGATCTGCGGCTCGTACGGGCGGCCGCCGTAGATGGCCAGGGTCCGGATGCCCAGGTGCTTGCCGGCGCCCTTGAGGTCGTTCGCGACCTGGATGCACAGCTCGCGGGTCGGCACCACGACGAGCACCTGCGGGGTGCCGTCGCCCGGGACCTGCACGCGGTGCAGCAGCGGGACGCCGAAGCCGAGGGTCTTGCCCATGCCGGTGCGGGCCTGGCCGATGAGGTCGTCGCCGGCCATGGCCAGCGGGAGGGTGAGCGCCTGGATGGCGAACGTCCGCTCGATGCCGGCCTCGCCGAGAGCCTTGACGATCTCGGGCTTGACGCCGAAGGACGCGAAGGTCGGGGCCTCGGGCTCGACCTCGACGCCCGCCTGCAGCGGGTGCGACGTGTCGAGCGCGGCCGGGCCGGTCTCGCTGTGTTCCAGCGCGA
The DNA here is from genome assembly GCF_053605405.1 of Amycolatopsis sp. NPDC003861. Lineage (NCBI taxonomy): Bacteria > Bacillati > Actinomycetota > Actinomycetes > Pseudonocardiales > Pseudonocardiaceae > Amycolatopsis > Amycolatopsis sp. NPDC003861. Next base: position 1,444 of record NZ_JBSGJD010000475.1, on the reverse strand, counting down.
CGGCGGGGGTCTGTTCGGTTGTGGGAATTTCTGCGGTCAGGGTGATCGCCTCTCTCGTGACCAGCGCGCACAGCCGTGGGTCCGCTCGACACTCGACCGGGAGTAAACCCTGGTCCCTGGCGCTGTTCTGGAGCGCGGAACCGGTCCGTCCCGGGAATGCCGGAAGAGGCGTGCACGCACATTGCAGTACGTCGGCAGGCCACGTGACCTGCCTGTTTCCCGACGCCGGTATGGCGTACGGAAGCTCGATATCGTGTGCCAGTGTACCTGGTCAGCAGTTTTTCGACAGTACCCGGCGCGCCGGAACCAGTGTGATCGGTCTCGTCCCGACACGCCCGGGTGCTTCGGCGATACCCTGCCCCCGTGACCGAGCCCAAAGAGATCAGTGAAGGCGTAGTCGACCTTCTCGGGGTGATCGCCTATGGCGAACTGTCCGCGTTCGACCGGCTGGCGGAGGACGCGCGCAGCGCCCCCACGCTGGCCGGGCGGGCCGCACTGGCGGCGATGGCGGCCGCCGAGATCGGTCACTACGGCCAGCTCGCCAAGCACGTGGCCGCGAACGGCGTCAAGATCGAAGACGCGATGGCCCCGTTCGTGAACCACATCGACGCCTGGCACGCTTCGACGCCCCCGAAGTCGTACCTGGAGTCGCTGGTCAAGGCCTACGTCGGCGACGGGCTCGCCGCCGACCTCTACCGGGAGATCGCCAGCTGGCTCGACCCGGAGACGAAGGACCTGGTGCTGACCGTGCTGGCCGACACCGGCCACTCGGCCTTCGCCGAACGCGAGGTCGCGGCCGGCATCGAGGCCGACCCCAAGACCCGCGACAAGCTCGCCCTGTGGGGCCGCCGCCTGCTCGGCGAGGCCCTGACCCAGGCCCAGTACGTCGTCGCCGAGCGCGACGGGCTGGCCGAGCTCATCATCAGCGGCTCGGGCGACCTTTCCGGAATCGCGGCGCTGTTCCGGCGGTTGCAACAGGGGCACACGAAGCGCATGCAGGCGCTCGGCCTGGGCTGAACCCGATGGAGTACCCGGAAGTGACGACGCGGTCGGGCGCGGACATGCGCCACCGGAACGAGCCGGTTCGGTTAGCCTTGGCCGGCACATCCCTTACGAATTTCCAGCGGAGGTCCCACGTGGAGGTCAAGATCGGCATCAAGGACACGCCGCGCGAGCTGGTGGTGTCCAGTGGCCAGTCTCCCGAAGAGGTGGAGAAGCTGGTCGCCGAGGCCCTGACGGCCGGTGACGGGCTCTTCCGCATCAACGACGAGAAGGGGCGCAAGTACATCGTCCCGTCCGACCGCATCGCGTACGTCGAGATCGCCCCCTCGGACGTCCGCAAGGTCGGCTTCGGCGTCGGCGACTGACTCGGTCCGGTCGGAAGTCGTTACGGTCGTGTTTTTTGTTGGGGGTTTTTAAAAGAGTGAAAAAAAAAGAAAAAAAA
>NZ_JBSGJD010000474.1:0-2902 GCF_053605405.1 Amycolatopsis sp. NPDC003861 | reverse complement strand
CCACCTGGGCCGCCGGGACCACCGCCGCCGGGACCACCCGGGCCGCCGCCACCGGGACCGCCGGGACCACCCGGGCCGCCGGGGCCACCGCCGCCGGGACCACCCGGGCCGCCGGGACCGCCGCCACCGGGACCGCCGGGACCACCGCCACCCGGGCCACTACCGCCGGGACCGCCAGGACCGCCGCCACCGGGCCCACCCGGGCCACCGGGGCCGCCAGGGCCGCCCGGACGTCCGCCGGGGCCACCCGGGCCGGGACCGGGGCCGCCGGGACCGCGCGGAGGCAGTCCGGGGCCACCAGGTACGCCGCCGGGTCCACCGGGCCCGCCAGGCACCCCGCCGGGGCCGCCGGGAACGCCACCGGGTCCACCGGGACCGCCCGGTCTGCCCGGCCGCGGCGGCGGGCCCGGCGGACGGCCACCGGGCGGCGGGGGCCCGGGCGGGCCAGGCGGACGTGGAGGAGTGGTGACGGACATCCGCGCTTTCTCTTCCCCTCGTGCTTGCTGCGTACCCGGAAGCCGGGTCCCGGGGTGCCCGACACTAGCTTGAGTTGGTAGAAACCCCACACCAGACGGTCCCCGTACGGCTATCCTGCGGAACCGTACCGCGACGGGGAGAGCTGTAGGTCGAGAATGCCATCAACACCCACGACTAAGTCTCAGGTCCAGGCGTATCAGTTCGTCCTGCGGCGGATGCAGTCGGCGCTGGTCCGGCGGGACGCCGTGATGCTGCACGACCCGATGCGCACCCACACGCGGGCCACGATCGTAGGGGTGGTGCTGGGCGCGCTCGGCATGATCGTCTTCGTCGTCTGGGGCCTGCTCAGCCCGGCGCCGTCGGTGCCCGAGGCCGGGAACATCGTGATCGGCGAGCAGTCCGGCACGGTCTACGTCGTGACGGGCAACCCGAAGAAGCTGATCCCGACGTTCAACCTCGCGTCGGCCCGGCTTCTCCTGCTGGCCCAGCAGAAGTCACCGGGCGCGGGGGCGGGCGGCGCGACCGCGGCTCCCGCTCCGGCTCCGGCGAGCCCGGCGAGTGTGAAGAATCCCACGGTCGTTTCCGACGAGCAGCTGAAGGACATTCCGCGCGACAAACTGACCGGAATTCCGGACGGTCCGCAGCTGATCCCGACGGATTCCCAGCGAATTTCCGCGAATTGGGCCGTGTGCGACCAGGTTCAGCTCGACACGTCGCTGCCGAACCCCGACACGGGCCGCACCAACACCTACGTTTTCGGCGGGATCGCGCCGAGCGGCCTCGGCACCGAGCTGGGCGAGAACGAGGCGCTGCTGGCGAAGGCCGACAACGGGAAGACCTACCTCGTCTACCGGCTGCCGAGCTCCCGGAACCGGCCGAACGCCAACACCGTGCGCGCCGAGATCGACGTCGACAACCCGAACGACGCCGTCCGGACGGCGCTGCAGCTGCCGCCGTCGCCGCGGAAGATCACGCAGGGCCTGCTCAACGCGATCCCCGAGGTCGCGAAGCTGTCGCCGCCGAAGATCCCGAGCGGCCAGGCCCCGGCGGACTTCGACGGCCTGACCTCGGGCGACGTCTTCGCCACGCAGCAGGCCGGCCAGCGCGAGCTGAACTACTGGGCGATCACGCCGACCGGCATCCAGCGGGTGTCCAACGCCGTCGCCGACATCATCCGCGTCGCGAAGAACGGCAGCTCCAGCAGCATCCAGACGCTGGGCCTGGACAAGCTCGCCGGCGTGAAGACCCTGCAGCCGAACGACCCGGACTACATCCCGGTCGACGACTTCCCGCGCTCGGTGCCGACGATCCTCGACGCGACGAAGAACTCCTCGGTCGCGTGCCTGGGCTGGTCGCTGGTCGGCTCCGGCCCGGACCAGGACGGCCACACCTCGGTGTACGTCGACACGCAGCTGCCCGGCCAGAAGAGCACCGGCGAGAAGTTCACCCCGATGGCCGTGACGACGCCGGGCCCGAACCGGGTGCCGCTCAACGGCTTCTACCTCAAGCCCGGGTTCGCCGCGGTCGTCCAGTCCGCCACCGGCAAGGCCAGCTTCGGCAAGGGCGCGATCCAGCTGATCTCCGACCGGGGCGTCCGCTACAGCGTCCCGGACGCGCAGACCGCGGACGCGATCGGCCTGAACAACCGGCAGCCCGCGCCCGAGTCGATCATCGGGCTGCTGCCGACCGGGGCGTCGCTGAACACCCAGGACGTGCTGCGGCAGTTCGACGCGGTGCCGATCGACCCGAACGCCGGCGCGTTCCCCACGACCCAGCAGCCGGCGAACTGAGCGGAACCGCCGGGCCGCGGCGGACGTCCCACGCTCGAAGGTCCTTTTCGCGAGCGGAGGTGCCGTGGCCGGCCTGAAGATGGACGGCGTCGTCGTCGCCCGGTACGCCGAGACGGCCGAGGCCGCCGCGGACGACCTGGACGCGGCGGCGGCCGAGGTCGGCGGCGACGTCACCGGGGAGTCCTTCGGGACGCTGGGGGCGCAGATCGGCGTCGGGGAGTCGTACGGCCGCGCGGCCGGGGCGTTGCGGCGCCAGCTGGCCGACGGCGCCGAGGCGCTGCGCTCGGCCGCGGAGGCGCTGCGGCAGGTGACGGTCCGCCACGGTGGCCAGGACGCCGAAGCCGCGGAGCTGATCAAGCGGGCCGGAAGGCTCGACGGATGACGTTCGCCGAGCCGGAGGCGTCCACGGACTCCATCCCGCACCCGCTCGCGAAGCGGGCCGCCGCCCCGGTGGTCACCGCGCCCGCGGTCGCGTTCGCCCCGGACGCGGACAGCGCCGGGATCGCCGCCACCGCCGAGCCCTACCTGGCCTACCTCACCGAGGTGTCCGGCCGGCTCGGGCTGATCGACCCGGTCGAAACGTACTTCCGCCCGCTGCTCGGCCGCTGGGGCGACCTCGGCGCCGAAGCCGGCCG
>NZ_JBSGJD010000473.1:0-2976 GCF_053605405.1 Amycolatopsis sp. NPDC003861 | reverse complement strand
GGCACCACGGCCTGCTCGCGCTGGCCCGCGACGACGCCGAGCAGGCGGCGGCCGCGTTCGACCGGGTGCACCGCAGCTGGCCCGGCGAGATCGCCCCGAAGCTGGCGCTCGGGTTCTGCGCCGAGCTGCGCCGCGACACCGAGCAGGCCGAGCGCTGCTACCGCTCGGTGTGGCACCGCGACCACGGCCAGGTCAGCGCCGCCTTCGGCCTGGCCCGCTGCGCCCTGCGCAACCACGGCCGCGACACCGCGGTCGCCCTGCTCGACGCCGTGCCGCCGATCTCGCGCCACTACGACGCCGCGCGGATCGCCGCCGTGCGGATCCGGGCCGGGCGCCTGCCGTCCGGGCCGCCGGGCCGGGACGACTTCGCCGACGCGGCGCGGCGGCTGCCCGAGCTCTACCTCGACCGGGAGGCCCACGACCGGCTGGAGGCACTGGTCCGCACCGCCGCGCTGAGGGGGCTGGACGGCGGCGAGGGCTGGAACGGTGGCGCACTCCTCGGCGAGCGCGTCACCGAACGCGGCCTGCGGTCGCTGCTGGAGCTGTCCCTGCGCCGGCTCGCCGAGCGGGCGCGCGACCGGAACGAACACGGCGTCCTGGTCGATCTCGCGAACTCCGTCCGGCCGAAGACGAGAAGGTGACCCGATGCCCGACCCGTCGTTCACCCTCCAGCTGAGCCAGAACAAGTACCTGGCGCCGAGCGACGACCGGATGGACGTCGTGCTCACCGTGCGGGTGGGCGAGGCCGGCGTCCCCGCGGCCGGGCCGCCGGCGACCGCCGAGCTGCTGCTGGTCGACTGCTCCAGCTCGATGGACTGGCCGCCGACGAAGATCGAGGCCGCGCGGCACGCCTGCCGGGCGGCCGTCGGCTCGCTGCGGGACGGCGTCCTGTTCGGGGTCGTCGAATGCACCGGACGCGCCCGGCTCGTCTACCCGGCCGAGCCGCCGCTGGCGGTGGCGGACGAGCGGACCCGCCACGAGGCGAAGGCGGCGGCGTCCGAACTCATCGCCGGCGGCGGCACGGCGATGAGCACGTGGCTGGACCTGGCCCGGGACCTGTTCGCGAAGACCCCGGCCGCCATCCGGCACGCGGTGCTGCTCACCGACGGCAAGAACGAGTCCGACCGCGCGGGGGCCCTCGAAGCCGCCCTCGACCGCTCCAAGGGCCGGTTCGCCTGCGACGCCCGGGGCATCGGCGACGACTGGGAACCGCGGGATCTGCAGCGCATCGCGTCGGTCCTGCGCGGCAGCGCGGACGCCGTCCTGGAGGACGCCGAACTCGCCGGGGACTTCCGGCGCCTGGTCGAGCGGGCGATGGGCCGGACCGTGCCGGACGTCCGGCTGCGGCTGACCACGATGCCCTACAGCCGGTTGCGGTTCGTCAAGCAGGTCTTCCCGACCGAGGTCGAGCTCACCGCGCAGTGCCATCCCCAGGAGGGGAACGCGATCGAGCTGCCGACGGGCGCGTGGGGCGACGAGCTGCGCGAGTACCACGTCTGCCTCGACGTCGAGACCGGAGAGCTGACGCGGTACGAAGACCGGTTGCTGGGCACGGTCACCCTCCTCGCCGGCGCGGACCAGGCGGTCGGCGAACAACAGGCCGTCGTCGGCTACCTGACCGACGACCTGGCGCTGTCCAGCGTGCCGGACGACAACGTCGCTCGCGTCACGGGCCAGGCGGAGCTGGGCCGCGCGGTCCGGGCGGGCTGGGACGCCTTCGAGCGCGAAGACCGGGTGGTGGCGGCGCGCGAATGGGGGACCGCGGTCCGGCTGGCGACCGAGCTGGGCAACGCGGAGATCCTCAAGCGCCTGGGCCGGTTGATCGACCTGCGCGACGACGGCACGGTCGCGATCAAGGACGGCGTGCGCCCACGGGACGGCTTTTCCCTGGTGCTCGGGTCGACGATCTCCACCTACACCGGTGCGGCGGAACCCGTCGCCGTCGCGCCCGAAGCCGGCGGCGCCCCGCGCGAATGCGTCCACTGTGGACACAAAGCGCGGCCGACGGCGAAGCGGTGCGGGCACTGTGGCGAACCGTTCGCAGCGGGAGCGCCCTCGTGACGGCGATCAGCACCACCCGGCAGACCCTGTGGTGGCTGCGGCTCGGGCTCGTCGCCGGCAGCGTGCTGGTGCTGGGGACGGCGCTGGCGACCTTCCTCGGCGTGCGGGCCAGCCTCGCCGAGGTGCGGGAGCGGACCGCGCCCGCGGTGCTCGAAGTGTCGCTCGCCAAGGGGGCGCTCGTGGCCGCGCACCGCGCCGCGATGTCGGCCTTCGAACGCAACCAGGTGCAGCTCACCGGGCCCAGCGAGCAGTACGAGGACGGGATCGCCCTGGCCAGCCAGCAGCTCGCCCGGGTCGCCGAGCACAACGCGGCCGGGGACCAGGGCAGCCAGACGCTCCGGCTGATCGAAGGGCTGCTGCCGGCCTACAACAGCGTCATCGGCCAGGCCGACGCCCACTACCGGCAGGACGGCGGTGGCGCGCTCGCCGCGAGCGACCTGCTGTCGGCGTCCGATCTGCTGACCGCACCGGAGAACGGCATCCTCGCGCGGCTCGACACGCTCGAAGCCGCCCAGCGGGCCGCGCTCGACCGCCAACTGGACACCGAATGGCTGGACCCGGCGATCACGCTGCTGTGGGCGCTCCCGCTGGTCGTCCTGCTCGGCACGCTCGGGTGGGCCCAGCGGTTCCTCGCCCGGCGGTTCCGGCGCACGATGAACACCGCCCTGCTGGCGGCCACGGCGGCGTGCGTGCTGCTGGGCGCGGGAACCGCGCTGCTGCTGGGGGTCCAGTCGGACGCGCGGGCCAGCGGGGCCGCGCTGGAACGGACCGTGGCCGCGCAGTCCGCCGGCACCACGGCGGCGGCCGCCGGGGCCCGGGCGGCGCTCGTCCGGGTGGTGGTCGCCCAGTGCGGGCCGGGCGGGGCGGCCGCGTGCGGCGACACCGTGGCCGCGCTGGCCGCCACGACGACCACCC
>NZ_JBSGJD010000472.1:0-2984 GCF_053605405.1 Amycolatopsis sp. NPDC003861 | reverse complement strand
GAGCTGGTGGCTGGAGAACACGACCGGCACCCCCTCGGCCGCCTTCTCCTTGAGCACCTGGCTCATCACGTCGACCGCGACGACGAGGTGCAGAAGCTCTCGCTCGGCAACCAGCAGCGCGTCCAGCTGGCCGCGGCGCTGGTGCACGAGCCGCGGATCCTGGTGCTCGACGAGCCGTTCTCCGGCCTCGACCCGGTCGCGGTCGACGTGATGAGCCAGGTGCTCAAGGAGAAGGCGGCCGAGGGGGTGCCGGTCGTGTTCTCCAGCCACCAGCTCGATCTGGTGGAACGGCTGTGCGACCGGGTCGGCATCGTCCGCAGTGGACAGATGGTGGCCAGGGGCACGGTCGACGAGCTGCGCGCCGGCGGTGCGCTGCGGCTGCGGGTCGACGTCCCCGAGGCCGGCGACGGGTGGGCCGACGGCCTGCCCGGGGTGAAGGTGCTCGGCCGGACGGGCGCGGTGACCGAGCTCGAGCTGGGCGAGGACGCCGACGACCAGGCCGTGCTCAAGGCGGCGCTGGCCACCGGGCCGGTCCGCGAATTCGCCCGTGAGCAGCCGTCGCTGACCGAACTGTTCCGCTCCGTCGTGAGCACCGAGGAGGTCCCCGCATGAGCACCCCGGTCCCGGACGTCCGGATGAGCCCGGCGGCCGCGGTGGGCCTGGTCGCCTCCCGCGAGATCAGCACCCGCGTGAAGTCGAAGGCCTACCGCATCAGCACCGCGGTCACGCTGCTGCTGATCGTGGTCGGCATCCTGGCGATCAAGCTGTTCTCCGGTGGCGGCGCCGACTCGAAGGTCGGCTACACCCCGGCGACCGCCGGGTTCTCGGCGCCGCTGAAGGCGACCGGCCAGGCGATCGGCGAGACCGTCGACGTCGTCCCGGTCGCCGACGAGGCCGCCGGGCGCGCCAAGCTGGCCGACGGCTCGCTCGACGCGCTGCTCACCGGCGACGGCAAGAGCGTGCACGTCCAGGTGAAGAAGGACCTCGACGGCAACCTGAAGGACGTCCTGCAGGTGCTGTCGCAGCAGGTGGCGGTCAGCCAGCAGGTGGCGGCGCTGGGCGGGGACCCGGCCCGGTTCGAGGCCGCGGTCGCCTCGGCGAAGTTCGTCGAGGACCCGCCGCTGGAGCAGCCCTACGACTACAACGGCCAGCAACTCGTGCTGGGCATCATCGCCGGCATCCTGATCTACATGTCGCTGCTGATGAACGGCCAGATCGTCGCGCAGGGCGTCGTCGAGGAGAAGACCTCGCGCGTGGTCGAGCTGCTGCTGTCGACGATCAAGCCGTGGCAGCTGATGGCGGGCAAGGTGCTCGGCATCGGGGCGGTCGGGCTGATCCAGATGGTCGTGATCGGCGTCGGCGGGGTGGTGACCGCGCTGGCCACCGACGTGCTGACGATCTCCGTCTCGGCGGCGGTGGGCACTGTCGTCTGGCTGATCGTCTGGTACCTGCTCGGGTTCTTGATGTACTCGATCGTGTTCGCCGCGCTCGGGGCGCTGGTTTCGCGCCAGGAAGACGTCGGCGGCGTGACGACGCCGGCGTTGATGTTCGTGATCGCCGGGTACGTGATCGGCATTTCGGTGCTGCCGTCGGATCCGGGCAACACGTTCGTCGAGGTGCTTTCGGTGATTCCGGTGTTCTCGCCGACGCTGATGCCGATGCGGCTGGCCATGGGCGGGGTGCCCGTTTGGGAAGCCGTGGTGTCGGTGGGGCTGGTGGTGCTGCTGATTCCGGCGTTGATCTGGTTCGCCGCGCGGATCTACCGGAACGCGGTCATGCGCACCGGCGCGAAAGTGAAACTGCGGGACGCCCTGCGCGCCGCCTGACGGTTTCCGGCCCCCGGCGCCTCGGGGGCCGGATTCGTCCGGTAGCGGTGCTTTTTGCGCCAAATGCTCGAGGCCGCCCGGCGCTTGCGGTTTACGCTGCGCCGGACGGCCTCGTCTCCCCGGTCCCCACCGGTAGAACCAGTATGGCCACGGGTGATCTTCGCGCGCCAGTCGTCTCACTCGATCGTGGGGCGCACGAGTTGCCGCCCCTGGGTACTTGATCGACGATCCGGTGCAAATCCGTGGAGGGAGTCGGTATGGGCGAGCAACTGAAGGACGGGCTCGGGCAGGCGTGGGCCATGGTGGCCACGTTCGTCCCGAAACTCGTGGGATTCCTGATCATCCTGCTGATCGGCTGGTTGATCGCGAAAGCCGTCTCGAAAGGACTGGCGCTCGTGCTCGGGAAAGCCGGTTTCGGGAAACTGGTCGAGCGGACCGGGCTGAGCGGAAAGGTCGGCCAGCAGAAGATCGACGCGACCGGGATTTTGGTCAAATTGGTCTACTACTTCATTCTGCTGATCGCGCTGCAGCTGGCGTTCGGCGTGTTCGGGCCGACCAACCCGGTGAGCCAGCTGCTCAACGACATCATCGCGTTCCTGCCGCGGATCGTGGTGGCGCTGGTGCTCGTGGTGGTGGCCGCGGCGATCGCGAAGGTGGTGCGTGACGTCGTCGCGTCCGCGCTGTCCGGCCGGGGCGCGGCCCGCCCGCTGTCGCTGGGGGCCTACTGGCTGATCATGGCGTTCGGCATCATCGCGGCCCTCGGACAGGTGAACATCGCGACGGCGATCACCGGCCCGGTGCTGATCGCGGTGCTGGCGACGATCGGCGGCGTGATCGTGGTCGGCTTCGGCGGCGGCCTGATCAAGCCGGCCCAGGACCGCTGGCGCGGCTGGATGGCGAACATGGAGCACCAGCTGGAGACCCCGGCCCAGCGCACGGGCGAGATGGGCACCGGCCCGGCCGCCCCGCGCGCGGCGGTCGGCGTGGACAGCACCCCGACCCCGCCGGTGGGCACCCCGCGCCCGCAGGTCTGATCGAAGGGGAGTGGCGCGGGCCCGGCGGACGGGGATGCCGCCGGGCCCGTCCGCGCTCGCCTCAAGCGCCCCAATGTGGCGTTCGGTGCGTTGGACGCACCCAATGTGGCGTTCGGTGCGTTGG
>NZ_JBSGJD010000471.1:0-3041 GCF_053605405.1 Amycolatopsis sp. NPDC003861 | reverse complement strand
GCGGTGGCGCTGCCCGCGCCCGATCCGGACCGCGCCGTCGCTGTGCCCGCGGACCTGTGCACCTTCGGCGAGACCGCGGACGAGCTGGCCGAGGGGGTGCTGCCGGACCGGATCGGGCACGTCGTGCACTGCGCGGCCCGGGTGGTGTTCACCGAGCCGTACCGGGTGCTGCGCCAGGACAACGTCCTGCCGCTGGTGGACCTGCTGAGCTGGGTGCGCCGCCACGGCATCCGCGACTTCAGCCTGGTCTCGACGCTGGCCGCGACCGCGCCGGCGAGCGGGACGGACGGTACCCGGCTGGAGACGCGGCGCCAGCCGCTGCACCCGGACCTCGGCGGCTACGGGATCAGCAAGTGGGTCGGCGAGCGGCTGCTGGAGCGGGCCGAAGAGGACGGCATCCGGGCGCGGGTGTTCCGGCCGGGCCTGATCATGGCGGCCGGCGACACGGGCGCGTGCAACACGCGGGACCTGGTGTGGCTGATGCTCGCCAGCGGCCTGGCCACCGGTACCCACCCGCTGGACGACCGCGCCGAGCCGGTCGCCCCGGTCGACGTCATCGCGCGCGCGATCGCCGAGCTGGCGCCGAGCCCGGCCTCGGCGGGCCGGGTCTACCACCTGGCCGACGAGCGCTCGATCGGCACCCGGGACCTGTTCGGCCTGCTGGCGGCCACCGGGCTGGAGACCGACCCGATGCCGCTGCCGGACTGGCGGGCAATGGTGGCCAAGGAGGCGCTGGCCCGCGACAGCCGCGTGCTGTCGGCGGTCGCGCTGTACGAGCTGGAGGGCCACGAGCTGGCCGAGGACGCGGTACAGGTGCGCGCCTGGCAGCCGTGGTTGCGGCGGCGGGGTCTCAGCTCGGCCATCGACGGCGCGCAGCTGCGCCGAGGCCTGGCCTTCCTGGCCGCGCACGACGAAGCGTTCGGCGAGCTGCTGCCGGAACTGGCGAAGGAGGGCAAGTGAGCGGCGAACGGCTGGCGGTGCTCGGCGCCGGGGTGATGGGCACGGCGATCGCGACGCTGGCGGTGGGCCACGGCCTGCCGGTGACGGTGGTCGACGTCGATCCGGCGCGTCTCGCGGCCGTCGAGGCCGACGTGCGCGGGCAGCTGCGGCTGGCCCAGCTGATGGGGAAGCTGCCCGGTGACGTGAAGGCCGGAAAGATCACCCCCGCGGACAGCGTCGCCGCGGTCGCGGAGGCCGACGTCGTGATCGAGTCGATCACCGAGCGGCCCGAGCTGAAGGCGAAGGTGCTCGCCGAGGTGTCGGCCGTCGTGCGGGCGGGGGCGCTGCTCGTCTCCAACACCTCCGCCATCCCGATCGACGAGCTCGCGGCCTCGGTCACCCACCCCGGGCGGCTCGTCGGCATCCACTTCATGAACCCGCCCTACCTGATCCGCGCGGTCGAGCTGATCCGCGGGCCGCGCAGCACCGATACGGCGATGGCCGCCGCCACCGCCCTGCTGGACCGGCTCGGGCGGGAACCCGTCGTCGTCGGCGACGGGCCCGGCTTCGTCATCAACCGGATCCTGCAGCGGACGATCAACGAAGCCGCGCGGATCGTCGAAGAGGGCATCGCGAGCCCCGAGGCGGTCGACGCGGCGTTCACCGGCTGCCTCGGGCACACCACCGGGCCGCTGGCCACCGCCGACCTGATCGGCCTGGACAACGTCGTCGACTCGCTGCGCGTGCTGCACGAACGCACTGGCGACGCGGGCTACGAACCGTGCGCGCTGCTGCTGCGCAAGGTCGCCGACGGCGACTTCGGCCGCAAGACCGGCCAGGGCTTCCACCGACACTGACCCCGAGGAGAGCTGTGAGCACAACGACCAACCGGGAGCCGGTCACCGCGGACGCGGTCCGGGCGGATCTGCTGGCCTTCCTGGAGCAGCGCACGAAACAGGCCGTCGACCCCGGTCTCGACCTGTTCGCCTCCGGGCTCGTCTCGTCGATGTTCGCCATGGAACTGGTGGTGCACCTGGAGAGCGCGTTCGGCCTGACGATCGGCGGCCCCGACCTCAAGCTGGACCACTTCCGCACGGTGACCGCGATGACCGCGCTGGTGCTGCGGCTGCGGGAGACCGCCGATGGCTGAGCCGCACACCGAGGCGGCCGCCCTCGCCACCGGGCTCGCCGCGGACGCCGCCGCGGGCTGGGACCTCGCCGGGGAACTGCCCCGGCCGGTGCTGCGCGAGCTCGGCGTCAAGGGCGTCCTGTGCGCGCAGGTGGCCCCGGACCACGGCGGGCTCGGACTGTCCAGTGTGGACAACGGCGAACTGACCGCGCACGTGGGGACGCTCTGCGGTTCGCTGCGCAGCGTGCTGACGTCGCAGGGCATGGCGGCCTGGGCGGTGCAGCGGCTGGGCACCGCCCGCCAGCGCGCCGCCCACCTGACCGCGCTCACCGGGGGTGCGCTCGCCGGCGTGGCGTTCAGCGAGCCCGGGGCCGGCAGCGACCTCGCCGCGATGGAGACGACGCTGACGATCGAGGGCGACGAGGTGGTCGTCGACGGCGCGAAGGTGTGGGTCACCGTCGGGGCCTACGCCGACCTGCTGGTCGTGATCGGGAAGCTGAACGGCCAGGCCGGGTGCGTGGTCGTGCCCGCCGACGCGCCGGGGGTCCGCGTGACGCGGGTGCCGGACCCGCTGGGGTGCCGCGCCGCCGGGCACGCCGACGTCCGGTTCGACCGGGTCCGGCTGCCCGCCGACGCGCTGCTCGGCGGTACCGCCCTCCCGCTCGGCATGCTCGTGACGACCGTGCTCACCTACGGCCGGATCTCCGTCGCGTGGGGTTGTGCGGGCATGCTGCGCACCTGCCTGGCCGAGGCCGCCCGGCACGTCTCGGCGCGGCGGCAGGGCGGGGTGGCCCTGAGCGAGCACCAGCTCGTGCGCCGGCACCTGGCCGGCCTGTACGTCGCCGAGCGGTCCGCGACGCTGGCCTGCGCCCGGGCCAGCCGGTGCTGGGACGAGGGCGACCCGGACCTCGGCGGCGCCGCCGTGCTGGCCAAGCACGTCGCCGCGACCGGAGCGGCGGCGGGCGCGGCCACC
>NZ_JBSGJD010000470.1:0-3094 GCF_053605405.1 Amycolatopsis sp. NPDC003861 | reverse complement strand
CTCGGCGACGAGGCGCCGGAGTGGCTGCGCGGCCACGGCTGGGAGCCGGCCGTCGTCTCCCACGCCGAACTGGCCGCGAAGTACGACCAGGGAGTCGTTGCGGGCCGCCTCGGTCTCCTGGGCCGCCCGCTGCGCCGCCTGCTTGGCCAGCTCCGCGGCCTGCACGGCCTGGGCGGCGGCCTCCTTCGCCGCCTCCGTCTGGGCCGCGGCCCGCGTCTGCGCGTCCGCGGCGAGGTCCGCGAGCTGCGACACGGTCAGGGTTTCGTGGTCCTGCGCGACCGCGACCGGGTAGCCGGCCGTGAGGAAGCGCGAGATGTCTTCGTCGGTGCCGTCCAGCGCGATCTGCGCGGCCCGCTTGACCTGCGGACCACCGGCCGCCATCAGCTGGGTGACGCGCACGCGGTCGTCGCCGGCCTGGGCCCGCGCCCGGCCGGAGCTGAGGAATTCCCGCTGCTGCTCCGGGGTCCCGGCCAGCGCCGTCTGGGCGGCGCGCTTGACGCCGGGGCCGCCCGCGGCCAGTGCCTGGGTGACCTGCACGCGCAGGTCGTCGAGGCTGGGCTGCTGCCACCCGGTGTCGAGGAACGCCTGCATCTGCGGGACGGTGCCGCCGGCCGCAGTCTGCAGGGCGCGCCGCAGTCCCGGGCCCGCCCGCGAGACGAGCTGCGAGATGCGCACCCGCAGGTCCTGCTCGGCGGCGACGGCCAGCCCGGCGGTCAGGAAGGCGTGCACGTCGGCGTCCGAGCCGCAGAGGGCCCGCTCGGCGGCGGTCTTGACGCCGGGTCCGCCGGTCTTGAGCTGTTCGAGGGCCTGCGCCCGCTCGCTCGGGGGCGGCGGTTCGGCGGCGGCCGCGGGCAGTGCGGTGACTCCGGACAGGAAACCCACGGCGGCCAGCACGGCGGCCACGGGTCTGCGCAACGATTTCATCTCTCGTCTCCCCTTGGGCATGACGAAATCGCGGATCCGGCCGCGCGAAGAATCAGCGCAGCCGGACCGCGCGAATGGACGGATTACCGATCAGCGGTGCATTTTCCGAGCGGCTCAGGACCGGCCGGAGCGCAATTCGACGAGCGGGGTGAATCCGTTCTGCGGGTCGGCACCCTCACCGACCGGCGTGTAGGTGTTCTTGACGACGTCGGTGGGCGTCGCGGTGCCCTTGATCACCACGGTGGCCTTGAGCTCGTGGGCGTCGCCGGTGATCGCGAAGACGTCCGGGACGTCCATGGTCAGGTAGCCGGACTCCCCGGTGATGCGGAAGCAGAAGTAGGAACGCTCGGCGATCCGGCTCCACACCTTGACGAGCGGGCCGCTCGCGGTGCAGTCGGTGAACAGGATGTGCCCGTCACCCTTCAGCAGCCGGATGTGGTACTGCGCGTAGATCGCGTCGGCGCCGGGGTAGTCGTACTCCTCGACGATCGGCGGCGGGACGTCGTCCGCGGCGGCAATTGCCGGAACGAACGGCAGAACGGCAGCGGAAAGAGCACCCACGACGAGCGGGCGCGCGAACTTCTTCACAGTTTTCATCCCCCTGAAAAAGGCGGCTTTCGCCGCCTCGAATCCCCGATCCGAAGCCGATCTTACGGAGACCACACCGGGGAAGTCAACGGGCGAACCCGGCACACCGGCCGCTAACGCCCGGCGGCTTCCAGGCGCGCCCGGATCGCCCGCCGGGCCAGTTCGTAGGGGCGGGTCCCACCGCCGAGAACGGCGTCGGCGTTGGCCGCGCGGCCCAGCGCGTGGAGCTCGAACGCCAGCACCTCGGCGTCCGCCTCGACGTGCCCGAGCGCGACCGCCTCCGCCGCGGTTTCCCGCAGGAAGGCGGCGAACGAGCCGCCCGCCGCCGCGACCGCGTCGTGCACCCGGCCCGGACGCGCGTCGAACTCCGCGCCGACGTTGAAGAAGAAGCAGCCGCCCGGGAAGACGCGCTGCTCCGAGTAAGTCAGCCACTTCTCGCACGCCGCGCGCAGCCGCGGCAGCCCGGGCGCCACCGCCCGGGCCGGCGTCACGACGTGCGAACGGAAGATCTGCAGTGCCGCGTCGATCGTCGCGAGCTGCAGTTCCTCCTTGGAGCCGAAGAGCGCGAACACGCCGCTCTTGCTCAGCTCCAGCTCGGTGGCCAGCCGGCCGAGGGACAGCCCCTCTAGACCGTCGACCGACGCGACGTCGACAGCCCGGCGCAGCACCAGCCGCCGGGTCGCGTCGCCGCGGGCGACCCGGCCGTCACCCGGCACGCCGCGCCCGCCAGCGGTCCACAGTGGACTGGACGCCGCCGCGGTAGGACGCCGAGAGCGCGGGCGCGGCCAGCACGCGGTCGGCGAGGTCCAGCGCCGCCTCGACCTTGTCCTCCGGCAGCTGCCCGTAGTTGGCGAAGGAGACGAGGTACACCTCGGTGATCGTCGGCCCGTCCGCGCGCTCGGCGAGCTCGACCGGCCCGGACGTCGGCACCGTGCCGGGCCGCAGGACGCGCAGGTACCAGCCGCTGCGCCCGCTGTCGATCATCAGCGGCGTGACGTCCTTGCGCCCGGTCTTCATGGCCAGCTTGAAGCACGGCTGCCGCGGCTGCGAGACCTGGACCAGCGCGTCACCCCAGGCCCAGACGTCCCCGATCCGGACGTCGTCCTCGGTGACACCGGACAGCGAGACGTTCTCACCGAACCCGCCCGGCTCGGCGTCGAGGCCGTCGGCCGCCCACGCCGGGTAGTGCTCGGCCGGGTAGACGTAGACCGCTTTGTCGACCCCGCCGTGCACGGTGAGGTCGGCTTGGCGGTCGCCGTCGAGGTTCAGCTCGGTCAGGTTCAGCTCCGCGGCGGTGACGCGCGCCTTCGTGATCGCGCTCAGCACCGGGCGCTCGCGCCGGTACCCCAGGACGCTCGGTTCCCCTACGAACACGCCGTTGACGTTCATGAGGGGAAGGTAGCACGATCGTTCGTTTATTTTTCTGGCTCCGCCGGCCGGCTTGTCCGCGGGTTAAGCGAACCGGCGGCCGGCAGCGGAAGCCGGCCAACGACGTCACCAGGCCTCCCCCGCCCTCATCCCAGCTTTCTCTTCAGCCGGCGGTCGGGTTTGTCAAGGCGGGAAAGCGTGCCTTGACAAACCC
>NZ_JBSGJD010000469.1:0-3232 GCF_053605405.1 Amycolatopsis sp. NPDC003861 | reverse complement strand
CCAGCGCCCCTCTCGTGGTGTCGGCACCTAACGGTGCCAGCGCCCCTCTCGTGGTCGGCGGCCCCGGCCGAATCACTCTGCCGGAACACCCACCCCTGAATCTCGTTCGGACGGCTCGACCTGCTCGCCCACAGGTGCCTCAACAGCCCGCACGTCATCTGAGGTTGCCAGGTCAACTGCTTCCGCGTGCGTGGAGTCCGCGTCGCTCCGCTGGCCGCCGACCCTCGACGCTGCCGCAGCAGTACGCGACAAGGCGGTGACCGCCTTCGCCGAGATCCCCAGCAACGCCGCCGTCTCCGCCGCGCCGACATCCGCCGCGCGGATCTCGGCCACCGCGGTCGCCATCACCGCCCGCCACTCGCCGACCTCCATCTCCGCATCCGCGCGGACCTGCTCGGCCGCCCGCTCGAACTCCGCGACCTTCACCGCGCGCTGCCGCTCCAGCTCGGCCAGCTTCCGCTCCAGCTGCGCCCCCAGCGCGCCGATGCGATCCTCACGCCGGCGCTCCACCGCTTCGATCGCCGTCACTGCCTCTGCGAACGGGCCCAGCGCCGCATCAACGCGTCGCTCGTTCTCGCGCTCGCGCTCCAGCTGCTCGACGCGGCGGCGCCGCGCCGCTTCCAGCCGCTCCAGCGTCGCCGACGACCGACGCTTCCGCTTGGAGCCTGTTGTGTGATGTTCAACCATGACGCACCTCCCGCGCGGGGAGGGCTGCGGTTCTCTCCACCAACCTACCCGCGGCACCGGCGTCACCGCGGCGCACCGGCGGGTCAGCGCTCGCACCGCCGACAAGGCGACTGACAGCGTCGACCGTGTTCACGACGACAGCGGGCGAGGAGAAGGGCGCGGTACCGCCGCAGCAGCCCCGAAGGGCCACGCCACCGAAGTGGCGAGCGGCAAAACTCGCGGCGGCCCGCTGACGCTCCGACTCAGGGACACGTAGGCCCGCGGAGCGCTACGACGAGCATACCCGCAGGCCATCGCACCCGTGGCCGGCCACAGGGGAAGCCGTTTCCGCTGGTCAGCCGTCTAGGTCCAGAGCACCGGCAGGGACGCACTCGTGAGGTGGATCGGTTGCGTCCGCGGGTGGTGGGTGGCCCCGAAATTGTATCGGTCGTCCCCCCAAATGCAAGGGCACCCCAAAATATTTTTGTCCGAAAAGCGTGGCCAAAAATATTTCGAGGCCCCACCCTTGCATTCGGGGCCCCTACTCCCTAGGCCAGGCGTTAAGGGCAGGCCGAGGGCCTGCCCTGGTTGCTTCAGGGCCACCCACCACCCACTCGGCACGTGGTCACCCCTACTGCGCTGACCAGCAGCGCCACAGCGCCATTCAGGCGCCGTCAGCACGCGCGTGACCACCCGAAGGCCAGCCTGACAGCAAATCAAACAAGGCACTTCAACTAGCCCCGTTAAATTGCTCGAAATAGTCACACGAAAACTCTGTATCGAGTGGAATAGACGACAGTCAGGCGGTAATATTGACATCGCAAGGTGATCGGGACGGCAAACCCGAGAACCGAACTCATTCAACACGTAAGGATCAACTCTCATGGTTGCGACCATTCACCGTAAGCACCTCCCCAGCATCACCCGCGCCGTGCAAGCGTTGCAGGCGCAGCCGCCGCGCGTCCGGACCGCCCTCACCGAGCTACGAGTTGTCTTCACCGACAGCGGGGACAACCCACCCGCGATCCTCGCCGCGTGCGCCACCCTGCTCAACACCGACGCCGCGATCAACGGTGACGTCCTCGCCGCCGTGCGCACCGCTCACACCGAGTGGGACAGCTACGGCGAGACCGAGCGCGAGCTGGTCAACCTGTGCGTCTACAGCAGCGAGACCCGCCGGGCCGTCGCCGTGACCGAGGTCAACGACGTGACGGTGATGCTGCGCGAGACGCCGCCGCGTATCGCCGACGCGCTCAACGGGTTGCGGTGGCTCAACGCCGCCACCGGCGGCAGCCACCAGCACGCGTTCACCACGTGCACCACACTGCTCAAGAACCCCAGCGCCACCCACCCCGCCATCGTCGAAGCCATCCACACCGCCCACCAGTTGTGGCCCAGCCTCGCCGATGACCTGCGCACGCTCGTCATGACGTGCGTGTTCGCCAGCAAGGCCCGCGCCGCCCACGCGCGCGCCCGCGCCGCCGCCCGGCAGCAGACCACCGAAGCCACCTCCGGTGACATCCACCGGTGCGGCAACTGTGACGGCAACCTCGCCGGGCTCCCCGAGATGCGCTACTGCTCCGATGCCTGCCGCCGGGAAGCCGAGTCCGCGCAGCGCCCCATGCCTGGCGAGCACACCGCCACCGAAGAACCGGCCGAGCCTGCCACAGCGGCCGAGAGCACCCCGCCGGTGACCACGCCCACCGCCGAGGAGAAACCGAAGACCAAGGCCACGAGCACGGCGAAGGCCGGACGCGAGCCGATCGAGAAGCAGGCGGAGGGCCGTTACGTCGTCGGGGAGGTGGAAGCCCAGTATGACGAGCAGTGGCGGCAGATTCAGCAGGCGATCCCGACCGCCGGTTTCGTCCGCAAGGACGAGCGCGCGGTGGACCTCTACGAGCAGGAGCGGCAGCGTCACGCCGACCTGGACGACAGCAGCGACGCCGCGACCGACCTGACCGGCTACGCCCTGTCCGACGAGGATTACGACCGGCTTGCCTTGCTCCCGGTCGCGCCGGGCGGATTGTGCGCGGCGTGCAACCTCGAACGCACCCCCACCGAGCAGCGCACTCCGAGCACGGACAGCCGGTGCGAGATGTGCCGGGACCGTGACATGCCGCCGCTGCGTACGTTCGTGCCGTCGCGCGAACTCGCCGCCGTCGCCTGACCACCCGCCACACGCGGGGGCACCCCGAACCCGGGTGCCCCCGCCCCACCTCGAACCAGGAGCCGCCACCGTGCGCACCTTTCACGACATCCTCGCCGACATCGACCGCGAGTTAGCCGCCGCCGACCTGATCCCAACCGACGAACCCGCCGCTGTCGCCGCGTTCCTGCGCGCACTACTCGCCCGCGACGCCCGGCCCCTCACGACCGCGAAGGGCGACACGGCCGACGTCGTGCCTGCCGCCGCCATCCGCCGCGAGCTGGACCACCTCACGCAGCACGGCCAGCCCTGACGACCATCCGCACACGACGGCGGCCGCCGATCCCCGGATCGGCGGCCGCCGTGCTGTGTCGGCACAGCCCGGGGACCGCGCAGGCGCCGGCAGACGGCGCCAGGGGC
>NZ_JBSGJD010000468.1:0-3277 GCF_053605405.1 Amycolatopsis sp. NPDC003861 | reverse complement strand
GGTCGCCGACGATCTTCATGCCGTCCATCAGCGGGCCCTCGATGACGTCGAGGGGCCGGGGCAGCTGCTGCCGCGCCTCTTCGGTGTCTTCCTCGATGTAGTCGACGATGCCGTGGACCAGGGCGTGGGACAGGCGGGCGCCGACCGGGCCTTCGCGCCAGGAGAGGTCGACGACGCGCTTGGTGCCGCTGCCCTTGACGTTCTCGGCGAAGGCGACGAGCCGGTCGGTGGCGTCTTCGCGGCGGTCGAAGAGCACGTCCTCGACCAGTTCCAGGAGGTCCTTGGGGATGTCCTCGTAGACGGCGAGCTGGCCGGCGTTGACGATGCCCATGTCCAGGCCGACCTGCATGGCGTGGAAGAGGAACGCCGAGTGCATCGCCTCGCGGACGACGTCGTTGCCGCGGAAGGAGAACGACAGGTTCGAGATGCCGCCGGAGATGTGGACGCCGGGACAGCGTTCCTTGATCCGGGGCAGCGCGTCGATGAACGCCTTCGCGTAGCCGTTGTGCTCGGCGATGCCGGTGGCGACGGCGAGGACGTTCGGGTCGAAGATGATGTCCTCGCCCGCGAAGCCGGCTTCCTTGGTGAGCAGGTCGTACGCGCGGGCGCAGATCTCCACCTTGCGGTCGGCGGTGTCGGCCTGGCCCTGCTCGTCGAAGGCCATCACGACGACGCCGGCGCCGTAGTCGCGGATCGTGCGGGCCTGGGCCAGGAACGGCTCCTCGCCCTCCTTGAGGCTGATCGAGTTGACCACGCCCTTGCCCTGCAGGCAGCGCAGGCCGGCTTCGAGCACGCTCCACTTGGAGCTGTCGACCATCACCGGGATCCGGGCCACCTCGGGCTCGGTGGCGATGAGGTTGAGGAACGTCGTCATCGCCTGCTCGGATTCGAGCAGGTCGGCGTCCATGTTGACGTCGAGCAGGTTGGCGCCGCCGCGGACCTGTTCGAGGGCGACGTCGACCGCGCCCTGGTGGTCGCCGGATTCGATGAGCCGCCGGAACCGCTTGGAGCCGGTGACGTTGGTGCGCTCGCCGATCATCACGAACCCGGTGTCGGCGCCGATGCCGAACGGTTCGAGGCCGCTGAAACGCGTGTGGGTGCGCGGCGCCGGGATCACCCGCGGGCCGATGCTCTTCGCCGCTTCGGCGATCTTCGCGATGTGCGCCGGGGTCGTGCCGCAACAGCCGCCGACCAGGTTGACCAGGCCGTCGCGGGCGAACCCGCCGAGCAGCCCGGCGGTCTGCTCGGGCGTCTCGTCGTAGCCGCCGAACGCGTTCGGCAGGCCGGCGTTCGGGTGGCAGGCGACGTAGGTGTCGGCGAGCCGCGAGAGTTCCTCGACGTGCGGGCGCGCCTCCTGGGCGCCGAGCGCGCAGTTGACGCCGACGACCAGCGGTTTCGCGTGTTCGATCGAGCTCCAGAACGCCTCGACGGTCTGCCCCGACAGCGTCCGCCCGCTCAGGTCGACGATGGTGACCGAGATCCACAGCGGCAGGTGCGGCGCGACCTCGCGCGCGGCGGCGACCGCGGCCTTGCAGTTCAGCGTGTCGAAGATCGTCTCGATGAGCAGCACGTCGACGCCGCCTTCGGCGAGCCCGGCGATCTGCTCGGCGTAGGTGGCCTTGACCTGCTCGAACGTGACCGCCCGGTACGCCGGGTCGTCGACCTTCGGCGACAGGCTGAGGGTGACGTTGAGCGGGCCGATCGAGCCCGCGACGAACCGGCCGCCCGCTTCGTCGGCCGCCTGGCGGGCCAGTTGCGCGCCGCGGACGTTCATCTCGTGGACGTAGGCCTGCATCCCGTAGTCGGCCTGGCCGATGCCGGTGGCGGTGAAGGTGTTGGTCGTGGTGATGTCCGCGCCCGCGGCCAGGTACTGGCGGTGGACGTCGAGGATGACGTCCGGGCGGGTGAGGTTCAGCAGGTCGGGGTCGCCGGTGACGTCGTGGGTGTGCTCGCCGAAGCGGTCGCCGCGGTAGTCGGCCGGGGTGAGCCCGGCGCCCTGCAGCATGGTGCCCCAGGCACCGTCGAGGACCGCCACACGGCTGCTCAGCAGCTCACGCAGCCGGCTGGTGGGATCTTGACTCATCGGCGCCCTCCCTCGTCCGGGAGGCGCCCTTGGTGCGGTGGAGCGGGCCGAGCGTGGCGGACCCCGCGGTCCGTTGCAGCGCCTCTCGGCCCGTAACCGAGGATAGTGGATCCGGCACCCGGCTGGCCATCCCACCCCGCCCGGGCGTCCACGATCTGGGACACCGGCCGCGACCGTCCACAATAGAACATTGGGTCCACCCTGCACCTCCACCCCCCATGCTCCCCGTGGCGGCGGCCGTGCTCACCTCGTGGACTGCCCACCTTGAAAACTGAAACACGTTCTAATACGCTCCGCGGGTGGACTACGGAATCGTGCTGTTCACCAGCGACCGGGGGATCACCCCGGCGGCCGCGGCGCGCGCCGCGGAAGCCGCGGGGTTCTCGACCTTCTACGTCCCCGAGCACACCCACATCCCGGTGAAGCGCGAGTCACCGCACCCGCGCACCGGCGACGCGTCGCTGCCCGACGACCGCTACAGCCGGACGCTCGACCCGTGGGTCGCGCTGGCGACGGCGGCTTCGGTCACGTCGCGCATCCGGTTGTCCACGGCGGTGGCGCTGCCGGTCGAGAGCGACCCGATCACGCTCGCCAAGACGATCGCCAGCCTCGACCACCTCTCCGGCGGCCGCGTCACGCTCGGCGCCGGGTTCGGCTGGAACGTCGACGAGCTGACCGACCACGGCGTGCCCGGGAACCGCCGCCGCACCGCGCTGCGCGAGTACCTCGAGGCGATGAGTGCACTGTGGACACAGGAGGAAGCCGCCTACGACGGGGAGTTCGTCTCCTTCGGGCCGAGCTGGGCGTGGCCGAAACCGGTCCAGGCGCACATCCCGGTGCTGCTCGGCGCGGGCCCGACCGAGAAGACGTTCCGCTGGATCGCCCGCCACGCCGACGGTTGGCTCACCACGCCGGCCGACTCCGACCTCGACGGGCACGTGGCCCTGCTGAAGGAGATCTGGCACGCCGAAGGCCGGGAAGGCGCTCCGCGGATCTGCGCGCTCGGCGAGCGGCCGGACCCGGAACGCCTGGCGCACCTGGATTCCCTCGGCGTCACCGAGACGATCTTCGGCCTCCCCGACCGCTCGCCGGAGGAAGTCGAGGCGTGGATCGGCCGGCTGGCCGGGAAGCTCGGGCTGCGGGTCGTGTGGGGTTTTTATTTTATATTAACTACTGATAATAAAAAAAAAAAAA
>NZ_JBSGJD010000467.1:0-3286 GCF_053605405.1 Amycolatopsis sp. NPDC003861 | reverse complement strand
GCCGGGCGCCCGTCCAGCGCAACCCCGGGCCGGGCATTGGGCGCCGCCGGACCCACCCCGGCCCGCCGTCTGGAAAGCTGGACGCATGCGCGTTGCGCTGCTGGGCCCGCTGCGGGCGGCGGAAGACGATGGCACGCCGATCGACGTCGGGGGTGCTCGGCTTCGCATGCTCCTGGCCAGGCTCGCTCTGGACGCCGGGCGCGCGGTCGCCGCCGATGCGCTCGTCGATGGGCTCTGGGGGGCCGAACCGCCCGCCGACGCGGCCAATGCCCTGCAGTCGCTGGTCTCGCGGCTGCGGAAGGCCCTGCCCGTGGCCGTCGAATCCGGGCCTGGCGGGTACCGGCTCGCGGTGAACGCCGGGGACGTCGATGCCGAACGGTTCGAACGGCTCGCCGCCGAGGGACGCCGTGAGCTGGCTGCGGGCCGGGACGTCCGCGCTGCCGACCTGCTCACCGAGGCCCTCGCGCTCTGGCAGGGTCCCGCGCTTGCCGACGTCCTCGACGCGCCCTTCGCGTCCGCGCCGGCGCGGCGGCTCACCGACCTGCGGGCCGAGGCGGCCGAGGACCGCTTCGACGCCCTGATCCGGCTGGGCCGGCACGCCGGGGTGCTCGCCGACCTGACCGCGGCCGCCGATGCCGATCCGCTGCGCGAACGGCTCGCCGGCCTGCGGATCCGCGCTCTGTGCGCGGCCGGGCGGCAGTCGGAAGCGCTGGCCGTCTACGCCGGGCTCCGTCGCACCCTCGCCGACCAGCTCGGCGTCGATCCCTCGGCCGAGCTGCAGGAGATCCACGTCGCCGCGCTGCGCGGGGAGTTCGCGCCGCCGTCGCCGGTGGCCGACCGGCTGCCCACCCGGCTGACCACGTTCATCGGCCGCGATGACGAGCTCAAGCTGCTGGCCGAGCTGCTCGGCGGCGCCCGGCTGGTCACCCTGACCGGGCCGGGCGGCGCCGGCAAGACGCGGCTGGCCACCGAGGCGGCGTCGCGGCACCCCGCCCACCAGCGGGGCCGGGTCTGGTTCGCCGCGCTGGCCGGCGTCCGCGACCCCGACGACGTCCCCGGCGCGCTGCTGGGCGCCCTGGAGGTCCGGGAGATCCGCGCCGAGACCGAGATCAACCGCCGCCAGCCGGAGCCGGTGGACCAGGCCGTCGAGGTGCTCGGCGGCGAGGAAGCGCTGCTGGTGCTGGACAACTGCGAGCACGTCGTCGACGCCGCCGCGCGGCTGGCCGACGAGCTGCTGCACCGGGCGCCGCGGCTGCGGATCCTGGCCACCAGCCGCGAGCCGCTGGCCATCACCGGGGAGGCGCTGTGCCCGCTCGGCCCGCTGCCGGTGCCCGCGGAACGCGCCGCGCCCGCGGAGGCCGCCGAGCTCGACTCGACGCGGCTGTTCCTCGACCGGGCCGCCGCGGTCCGCCCCGACTTCGTGCTCGATGAGTCCACTGTGGACCATGTCGGCGAGATCTGCCGCCGGCTCGACGGGATGCCGCTGGCCCTGGAGCTGGCCGCCGCGCGGCTGCGGTCGATGACGGTGGCCCAGATCGCCGGCCGGCTCGGCGACCGGTTCCGGCTGCTCACCTCGGGCAGCCGGACGGCGCTGCCGAGGCAGCGGACGCTGCGCGCGGTCGTCGAGTGGAGCTGGGAACTGCTGGCCGAGCCCGAACTGGTCCTGGCCCGGCGGCTGGCGGTGTTCGCCGGTGGCGCGGAGCTGACGCCGATCGAGTCCGTCTGCGCCGACGAGCTGCTGCCCGCCGCCGACGTGCCGTACGTGCTCGGCAGCCTGGTCGAAAAGTCCATCGTGGACACCGTCGACAGCGGCGGCGAGCCGCGGTACCGGATGCTCGAAACGCTGCGGGTCTACGCCACCGAGCGGCTGGTGGAGTCGGGCGAGCACGACCGGATGCGCCGGGCGATGGCGGCCTACTACGCCGAGCTCGCCCAGCGGCTCGAACCGACGCTGCGCACGGCCGACCAGCTGCGGGCGATCGACCGGTACGAAGCCGAGAGCGCCAACATGATCGCCGCCCTGCGCGGCGCCATCGAGATGTCCGATGTGGACAACGCGGTCGCGTTGCTGGACGGGATGTTCTGGTACCTCACCATCCTCGGCCAGGGCGGCCGGATCGGCTCGCTGATCCGGGAGACCCTCGAGTTCGGCGACCGGCTGCCGCCCGCGGTGCTGGCCGCCTACCAGGCGCTGTGCTACCTGATGGACGCGATCCCGGTCCGGTCCGACCAGCCCGAGATCCTCCGGCTGGTCGACGACTGCGTGCGGAGCAACGCCGTCGACCGGTACCCGGGGCTCGCCGTGGCCCTGCCGATGCTGGCCTTCCTGGGCGGGGACCGGGAGATCGCCGTCCGGGAGGTGCGCCGGGCCGCGCAGCACCCGGACGCGTGGACCCGGGCCGGCGGGCACTGGGTGGAGAGCTTCCTGCTCGACGACGCGGGGGACGTCGAGGGCGCCGACCGGGCCCGCGACCTGGCGCACGCCGGGTTCGAAGCGGTCGGCGACCGCTGGGGCATCGCGATGACGCTGAGCTTCAAGGCGTACTCGCTGTCGCAGAACGGCGACAGCGCCAAGGCCATCGAGATCTACCAGCAGGGCCTGGCGCTGTCGATGGAGCTGCGGTCGTACGAGGACGCCGTGCAGCACTGGTGGCGGCTGGCCGTCGAGCGGGCACGCAGCGGCGACTTCGAAGGGGCCTGGCGCGACCAGGAGGCCGCGGAACGCTACGGCGAAGGCATCACGAACCTGCAGCACCGGGCCATCCTGATGTTCGGCAGGCTCGAACTGCTGCTGCGCACGGGCCGGCTGGCCGAAGCGCGGGCGCTGCTCGACCGCGTCGCCGCGATGGGCGGCGACGACTGGTTCCCCGGCGGCATCGGCGACGAGTTCATCCACGCGTTCGAGGCGCGGCTCCTGCTGGCCCAGGGTCGCGCGGACGAGGCCGAGCCGCACGCGGTGATCGCGATCCGGGCGACGAACCGGCGCGGCGACATGCCGGACCTGGCCGGGGCGGTGGAGCTGCTGGCGATGATCCGCGAGCTGCAGGGCCGTCCCGAGACGGCGGCCCGGGTGCTCGCCGCGTCGGCCGTCATCCGCGGCCGGCTCGACCTTGGCAGTCCCGAGGTGCGGGCGCTCATCGACGCCCTCCGCGCGGTGCTCCCGGACTACGAATCCCGCTACGAAAACGGCCGCCTACTGTCCAAAAAGGACACGGTCGCCTGGCTCCTGGTCGAACTCGGCTGACGCGGTCGTGAGTGGTAAGGCGGGTTCTAACCCGCCTTACCA
>NZ_JBSGJD010000466.1:0-3302 GCF_053605405.1 Amycolatopsis sp. NPDC003861 | reverse complement strand
GGGACGACGGCGTCATCGACCCGGCGGACACCCGCACGGTGCTCGGCCTCGCCCTCTCGGCCGCGGCCAACGCACCGCTGGCCGAGGTCAACTACGGCGTCTTCCGGATGTGAGGGGCATGTTCGACTCAGTGTTGGTCGCGAACCGGGGCGAGATCGCGGTCCGGGTCATCCGCACGCTGCGGGCCCTCGGGATCCGCGCGGTCGCGGTGTACAGCGACGCGGACGCCGACGCGCGGCACGTCCGCGAGGCGCACACGGCGGTGCGCATCGGCCCCGCGGAAGCCGCCCGCAGTTATCTGAACATTCCGGCCATTGTGGACGCCGCGGTGTCGTCCGGCGCGCAGGCCGTGCACCCCGGTTACGGCTTCCTGGCCGAGAACGCCGAGTTCGCGCGGGCCTGTGCAGAAGCCGGGCTGGTGTTCATCGGCCCGCCGGTCGCGGCGATCGACGCGATGGGCGACAAGATCCGCGCCAAGGCGACGGTGTCGAAGGCCGGCGTGCCCGTCGTGCCCGGGGCGTCCGATGTGGACATCCCGGACGGTGACTTCGCTTCGGCGGCCGCGAAAGTCGGCTACCCGCTGCTGCTCAAGCCGTCCGCCGGTGGTGGCGGCAAGGGGATGCGGCTGGTGCACGCCCCCGAAGAACTGGACGCCGCGATCGAGTCGGCGCGGCGCGAGGCCAAGGGTTCCTTCGGCGACGACACGCTGTTGATGGAGCGGTTCGTCACGACCCCGCGGCACATCGAGATCCAGGTGCTGGCCGACACGCACGGCCACGTCATTCACCTCGGCGAGCGCGAGTGCAGCCTGCAGCGGCGGCACCAGAAGATCATCGAAGAGGCGCCGTCGGTGCTGCTGGACGACGTCACCCGCGAGAAGATGGGCTCGGCGGCGGCCGAGGCCGCGCGCTCGGTCGGGTACGTCGGCGCCGGCACCGTCGAGTTCATCATGTCGGCGCACGACCCGGACGAGTTCTTCTTCATGGAGATGAACACCCGGCTGCAGGTCGAGCACCCGGTCACCGAGCTGGTCACCGGCCTCGACCTCGTCGAGTGGCAGGTGCGGGTGGCGGCCGGGGAACACCTGACCGTGCAGCAGGACGACGTCGTCCTCGAGGGACACGCTGTCGAAGCGCGGGTGTACGCCGAAGACCCGGCGCGCGGGTTCATCCCGACCGGTGGGACGGTGCTGGCCGTGCACGAGCCGGCCGGCGACGGCGTCCGCGTCGACTCGTGGATGACGCCGGGCGCGGTGGTCGGTTCGAACTACGACCCGATGCTGGCCAAGGTGATCGCCTGGGGCCCGGACCGCGCGGCCGCGCTGCACCGGCTCGACCTGGCGCTGGCCGACACGGCGTTGCTGGGCGTCGGCACGAACACCGCGTTCCTGCGCGGGCTGCTGGCCGACGCCGACGTCCGCGCGGGCAAGCTCGACACCGAACTCGTCGACCGGCGGCTGTCGGAACTCGTCTCCTCCGAGGTGCCCGCGGAGTTCTTCGTCGCGGCCGCGCTCGACCGGTTCCTCGAACTGCAGCCGTCCGGGCCGGTGGTCGACCCGTGGGACGTGCCGGACGGCTGGCGGATGGGCGGCTCCGGCGGGGTGACGTTCCGGCTGAAGTCCGGCACCGCCCGCGCGGTGGTCCGGGTGCAGGGCACGCCGGCCGCCGCCACGGTGTTCGTCGACGACGCTGCGCCGGTCCACGTGTCGGCCCGGCGCGACGGCGACGTCCTGGAGGTCCGGCACGCGGGCGGGTTCCACCGCTACCGCCAGGCCTGCGGTCCGGATCGGACGGTCTGGCTGGCGCGCGACGGCCTGAGTTTCCCCTTCGGGGAGCAGGAGTTCGTGCTGGCGTCGCGCGGCGAGGCGGCCGGGGCGGGCCCGGTCACCAGCCCGATGCCGGGCACGGTGCTCGTGGTGAAGGTCGCCGCGGGTGACGTCGTCAAGGCCGGGACGCCGTTGCTGGTCGTCGAAGCGATGAAGATGGAGCACACGGTCACCGCGCCGATCGACGGCGTGGTCAGCGAACTCCCCGTCCGGGCCGGCCAACAGGTCGCGCTGGACGAAACCCTTGCCGTAGTCACGCCCCACGAGGAGCAGCCGTGATCGACTTCCGCCTGGACGAGGAGTACGAGTCCCTCCGCAAGACCGTCGAGGACTTCGCGCGCGGCGAGGTCGCGCCGGTGATCGGCGAGCTGTACGAGAAGGAAGAGTTCCCCTACGCGATCGTCGCGAAGATGGGCGAGATGGGCCTGTTCGGCCTGCCGTTCCCCGAGGAGTTCGGCGGCATGGGCGGCGACTACTTCGCGCTGTGCCTGGCGCTGGAGGAGCTGGCGCGGGTCGACTCGTCGGTCGCGATCACCCTGGAGGCCGGCGTCTCCCTCGGCGCGATGCCGATCTACCGCTTCGGAACGCAGGAGCAGAAGGAGAAGTGGCTCCCGGACCTGTGCGCGGGCACGGCGCTGGGCGGCTTCGGCCTGACCGAACCGGGCGGCGGCTCGGACGCCGGCGCCACGCGCACGCGCGCGCGTCAGGACGGCGACGAGTGGGTCGTCAACGGCAGCAAGGCGTTCATCACGAACTCGGGCACGGACATCACCCGGTTCGTCACCGCCACCGCGGTCACCGACGTGATGGAGAACGGCCGCAAGGAGATCTCGGCGATCCTCATCCCGTCCGGCACGCCGGGTTTCGCGGTGGCGCCGAAGTACTCCAAGGTCGGCTGGAACTGCTCGGACACCCACGAACTGTCCTTTTCGGACGTCCGCGTCCCGGTGGAGAACCTGGTCGGTGTCCGCGGCCGCGGGTACGCGCAGTTTTTGTCCATTTTGGACGAGGGTCGCGTCGCGATCGCAGCGTTGTCGGTGGGGTTGGCGCAGGGTTGCGTGGACGAGTGCCTCAAGTACGTCAAGGACCGGGTCGCGTTCGGCAAGCGGATCGGTGAGTACCAGGCGATCCAGTTCAAGATCGCCGACATGGAGGTCCGCACCCACACCGCCCGCCTGGCGTACTACCAGGCGGCGTCGAAGATGCTGCGCGGCGAGCCGTTCAAGAAGGAGGCGTCGATCGCCAAGCTGGTGGCCTCCAACGCGGCGATGGACAACGCCCGCGACGCGACCCAGATCTTCGGCGGGTACGGGTTCATGAACGAGTTCCCGGTGAGCCGCTTCTACCGCGACGCGAAGATCCTGGAGATCGGCGAGGGCACGAGCGAGGTCCAGAAGATGCTGATCTCGCGCCACCTCGGCGTCGCCTGACCCGGTCGTGAGTGGTAAAGCGGGTTAGAACCCGCTTTACCACTCAC
>NZ_JBSGJD010000465.1:0-3303 GCF_053605405.1 Amycolatopsis sp. NPDC003861 | reverse complement strand
GCGGCCGGGCGCGCGTGGCGGCGGCCGTGGCGGGGGCGGCCCTGGCCGGGGCGGTGGCCGGGTCGCGGTTGTTCGCGCAGGGGTGTTCGCCGGATCCGCGGATCGACCGCACCACCCTGGCCCCGACCACCGGCCTCGATCCGGCCCACCTCGGAGCGGGTGGTGCGCCGCCGCGCCGAGGTCGCGGATGAGTCGTTCGCGACCTCGGAGCGGGCTGCCGTGGGGACCGGCTCTGCACCATCGGGGCTAGCGGACCAGTTTCGCCAGCGGCCGCGCCAGGTCTCCGCGGGCGCCGACGGTCACGCCCGACAGCCCCAGCCACTCGGCCATGTGCCGCAGCTCGGCCGCCAGCTCCGGCAGGACCCGGGCCACGTCCGCGCCCTCCTCCGCGAACGCCCCCTGCACCCGCAACACGCCCGCCGCGCGGTCGGACTTCAGGTCCACGCGGGCGACCAGCTCCCCGTCCAGCAGGAACGGGAACACGTAGTACCCGTACACCCGCTTCGGCTCCGGGACGTAGATCTCGATCCGGTAGTGGAAGCCGAACAGCCGCTCGGTGCGGGCGCGCTCCCAGATCAGCGGGTCGAACGGGCACAGCAACGCCCGGCCGGCCACGTTCCGCGGGGTCCGGGCCGAGGCGTGCCGGTACGCCACCTGCTTCCAGCCGCGGATCGCGACCGGCTCCAGCTCGCCCGCCTCCACCAGCTCCGCCACCGCCTGGCGGGCCGGGGCCGGGCCGAGGCGGTAGTAGTCGCGCAGGTCCGTCTCCGTCGCCACGCCCAAGGCCCGCGCCGAACGCGAGATCAAGCCCCGGGCGCCTTCCTCCGCGGACACCGAGCGGGCCAGGACCTCCGGCGGGACCACCCGCTCGGTCAGGTCGTACAGCCGCTCGAACGACCGGCGCGTGCCCGTGGTCAGCTGGCCGATGCCGAACAGGTACTCGCAGACGCGCTTGACCTCCGAGCGCTCCCACCACGAGCCCGGCCCGCGCCGCTGGGCGTCGGCCTCCACCGCCCGCTCGATGCCGCCCGCGCCGATCGGGCCGAGTTCCTTGACCACCGACAGGATCTCGTCGACCAGGCCCGGCGACTTCTCGATCAACGGCCCGTAGTGCCGCCACCAGCCGTCGCGCTTGGCGCCCGAGCGGATCAGCGGCCAGTCTTCGACCGGGAGCAGGCTCGCCTCGTGCGCCCACGTCTCCACCAGCAGCCGCGGGCGGCGCGCCGAGTTCGCCCACGCCGCTTCGTCGAGCATGGCCGGGTCGTACCCGCCCAGCCGCGAGAACACCGGCATGTAATGGGCCCGGACCGCGACGTTCACCGAGTCCAGCTGCAACAACTGGACCCGCGACAACACCCGTTTCAGGTGCTGCCGCGAAGGCACGCCGGACGGACGCGGGTCGGTGAAGCCCTGTGCGGCCAGGAACGTCTTCCGGGCCGTCGAAACGCTGATCGTCTGCATGGTGCGCTCATGGTGCCACCCACCACCGACAAAAACCGGCGCCCCGATATCTTCAGCGGATGAGCGACGCCGCCGTCCGTCCCGCCGACCTGTCCGACGCCGCGGAGATCGCCCGCATCCAGCGCGAAACCTGGCACGCCGCCTACGAGGACCTGCTCGGCAAGCAGGCCCTCGCGCAGCTGGACGCCACCGACCTCGCCGGCACCTGGGCCGAGACCATCGACTACCCCGGCAGCCTCGTCCACGTCGCCACCGAGGGCGAGTTCACCGTCGGCTTCTGCGTCGCCGGCCGCGCGCCCGAGGACGAGGTCGCCCAGGCCGACGGGAGCCTGCCCGAAGACGCGGAGACGACCGGGCTGATCGCCACCCTGCTCGTCGAACCGCGCTGGGGCCGCCGGGGCCACGCCGGACGGCTACTCGCGACGGCCGCCGCGGGCCTGCGGGCCGACGGCGCCACCCGCGGCATCGCCTGGGTCGCCCAGGGCGACCACGCCACCCTCGGCTTCTACCGCCGGGCCGGCTGGAACCCCGACGGCACCGTCCGCACCCTCGACACCGGCGAGCGCACCCTCCGCGAGGTCCGGCTCACCGGCACCCTCGACCTCACCCTGAGCTGAGTCCCGGAAGATCACCCACCGCATCACGGCGTACATGAACACGCCTTCGCACGCGCCCGCGAGCAGCCGTGAGACGTGGTATTCGACGCCCAGCGCCGTCAGGCCCGCGCCCACACCCAGCAGGAACGCCGCGTAATTGACAGCAATCGCCACGATGTAAAGGCCGAGCTGGATTCCGACGGCGGCGTGGGAATGGAAGTTGAACGTCCGGTTCAGCGCGAAGCTCAGCCCGAGCGCGCAGACGTACGCCAGCGTGATCGCCAGCCACACCGGCCAGCCGAGCAGCCCGTGGAACACGGTCAGCAGCGCGAGGTCGACGCCGAACGTGAACCCGTTGATGAGGCAGAAGCCGAGAAACGTCGGCGCCACGATCCGCGACAGACCCAGTGGCAGCACGCGCACCACGGCCCGGCAGAGGGCGCCGAATCGGTCAGCGGGCGTACGGGATTGCTCGGCGGCCACCCCGCCAGTGTTCCGACGGGAGGTGACGGGCAGCCGTCCGGCAGGTGATCTTCTGGTGCGGACCACCCGCCGAACAGGGGGGCCAACCCCCGTGCGCCGAGATTTCGAACTGATAACTTGAAAGAACGCGAGCGAATTTCAGGAGGTGACACGATGAGCTGGATCCTGCTGACGCTGGGCGTCGCGTTCGGTTCGGCCATCGTGCCGCTGGTCAACGCCGAGATCTTCCTGATCGGGCTGTGCGCGAGCCAGCCGGGGCTGCACTGGCTGTGGCTCGGGGCGGCGGTGGCGGTCGGGCAGATCGCCGGGAAGACGCTCTACTACCTCGCCGCGCGCGGCACGATCAAGCTGCCGAAGCCGCTGCACGACCGGCTGCACCGCGAGCGCCCGATGACACCCCGGCGGGTGCGCTGGCAGCTGCGGACCAAGCGGCTGCGCGCCTGGGTCGACCGCTTGCGCGAGCGGTGCCACCGGCACCCGCACTGGATGGCCGGGACGTACGGGGTGAGTTCCCTGGTGGGCCTGCCCCCGTTCATGGCGACGAGCGTGCTGGCCGGCCTGGTCCGGATGCGGCTGGTCATGTTCCTGACGACGGGACTGGCCGGCCGGTGGATCCGCTTCAGCCTGATCGCGGCTTCGCCCGCGGTGTTCGCCGGCTGGCTGCACCACTGACCTCGCGCCCCCAAGCGCCCCAATGTGGCGTGGGGGGGGGGTGGAGGACCCCCACCAACACCGGACACCAAACCACAAAAAAACACAAAAA
>NZ_JBSGJD010000464.1:0-3339 GCF_053605405.1 Amycolatopsis sp. NPDC003861 | reverse complement strand
GGTTTCGCCGGGTTTTGTTTTCTCGTTTCTACAAACCCCCCCCAAACCCCCCCACGACGGTGGGGGCGTCCACAATGGCGAGTTGGCGATTTGTCGACCCGCGACCGGGCAAAATGCTCCGAATGGGCCCGGCGACACGGGTACCGGCGATCATCCCTCCGGCCTAAGGAGGCGATACCCTGGCCGACGTGGGTATTCCGGCGTGGATCTGGTTCGTCATCGCGGCCGTCGCCCTGGTGGCGGGGCTGGGGCTGCTCGCGGCCGACCGGGCGAAGGAGGGCTCGCGCAACCGCGAGCGAATGCGCTGGGCACAGTTGCGCGGCTGGCAGTTCGTCGAGGAGGACGAGCGCCTGCCGCAGCAGTGGTCGAACGGCGCGATCGGCTACTTCGGCGCGGACGCGGCCGTGAACGTCGTCGCGGGTTCCACCTTCACTTCCGACGGCCGCCGCCCGGTGTTCATCTTCGACATCGAGACCGAGGGCCAGATCCCCGCGGTCGTCGTCGCGGTGCGCTGCAACAAGAAGCACCGCATCCCGATCGAGATGTGGCTGTCCAGCGTCCCGTTCCAGCGCGCGGACATGCCCGAGATGCTCGGCCCGATCGGTGCCCGCTACGCCTTCGCGGACGACGCGGACGGCGCCCGCGTGGTGATCACGCAGGAGCTGGTGGACGCGGCCGACCAGCTGGGCGGCGACGTCGGCGTGGCCTGGCTGGAGAACGAGTGGGTGCTGGCCAGCGTGGTCCCGACGGCCGGGCCGTCGCGGCTGGAACGCCTGCTGCGCGACCTCGGCGAGATCGCGGACATCGTCGACCCGTTCGACGAGGACTACGACGCGGGCCGCCACCAGGCGAGCGCCCCGGTCCCGTCCGAGGCCACGGCCCAGGCCCCGGCGACGGCCCAGACCCCGGCTCCGGCTCCGGGCACCCCGGCGGCGGGGACGCCGGCCCAGCAGCCGCCGGCGGACGTCGAACCGAAGCCGAGCGAGAGCTAGAAGCCGAGCACCGGCCGGTCGAGCGCGCTGAGCGTCACCGACCGGTCCAGGGTGCCGCGCACCGACGTCGTGCCGCCTTCGGCGTGGACCACGTGGTCCACGCCGAGGTCGCCGCGGATCGACCCCGCCGGGCCGGCCGGGCCGAGGGACTGGCTCGTCTTCACCAGGCCCCACGCCGGGCCCAGCTGGCCACCCGCTTCGTGGCTCTGGCCCACGTCCAGGACGCCGGTGATCTGGCCGGTGGCGTGCTGCTCGGACGTCGCGCCGACCGCTCCGAAGCGGCCCACGTCGACGGCTTGGCCCGATGACCTGCGGGCCGACAGCGCTCCCTGGAGGTCGCCCGCGAAGGTGCCGTACAGGCCCGTGTCCAGCTGTTCGGCGTTCTGGCTCAGGACGTCTACGCCGTCGGCGGGCCAGATGCCGTGGCTCGTGCCTTCGCCGAGGCCGATCCGGTGCTCGGCGCCGCCGCCGAGGGGCGCCAGCGCCAGGTTCCGGGACGCGCCTTGGCCGAGCCGCTGGTTGTTCGCGGTGACCGCGCGGACGTCGCCCAGGCGCAGGGTGTGCCGGCCGGCGCGGGCGAGCGACTCGGCCTCCTGCGACGCGGCCGTCGTGTCCGTCTGCCGTTCTTCGCGGCGGGTGATCGCGGACTCGGTGAGGTCGTTGGTGAGCACCGCACCGGCGATCTCCTTCGCGAGGAAGTCGTGGCGGGTCGCGGTCAGGGTTTCGCGGACCACCGACGTGCCGTCCTCGCCCGAGGTCGCGACGTCGCGGCGGAACGTGCTGTCGTCGCGGTGGTCGATCGGCAGGGTCACCTCGGCCGGGCTCGCCAGCGCCGCGGCGGGGGCGGCGAAGAGCAGCGCGACGGGCGCCGCGCCCGCGGCGACTTTGGGCAGATAGCCGCTTTTGCGCCTGCTGTGCTTACCCATGCGGCGGACGATACTTCCCCGCCGAATCGAACGCACGTCCACCCGTGACCAGCGGGTATGTTCACCCACATGACCACCACCGCTCTCATCACCGGCGCTACCGCGGGCATCGGTGCGGAGTTCGCGCGCACGCTCGCCGCCCAGAAATACGACCTGGTGCTCGTCGCCCGCGATGCCGCGCGGCTGGAGGCGTACGCCGCTGAGCTGCGGGAAACGCACGGCGTGGCCGTCGAGGTGCTGCCCGCCGATCTGTCCGAAGTGGACGGCCGGACGGCGGTCGAGGAGCGGCTCGCCGCCGGGCCGGTCGACCTCCTGGTGAACAACGCCGGCTTCGGGCTGAACGGCGACTTCTGGACCATCCCGCCGGACGCGCTGCAACGCCAGCTCGACGTGAACGTCACCGCGGTCCTGCGGCTCACCCGGGCCGTGCTGCCCGGCATGATCGAACGCGGCCACGGCGAAATCATCCAGGTCAGCAGCGTGGCAGGCTTCTTCAGCGGCCGCGGTTCGACGTACACGGCCAGCAAGAACTGGGTCACGTCGTTCAGCGAAGGCATCGCCGCGTCGCTGCCCGAGGGTATCCGGATGATGGCGCTGTGCCCCGGCTTCACGGCCACCGAATTCCACGAACGGGCCGGGATCGGGAAAGCCGGCCCGAAAATCGCCTGGCTGGGTGTCGAACAGGTGGTCGGCGAGGCGCTCAAGGACCTGCGCCGCGGCAAGGTGATCTCCGTGCCGAGCCTGCAGTACAAGGCCGTCGTCGCGATCGGCGGCCTGCTGCCGCGCGCGGTGCTGCGCCGGATCAGCGGGGGCCGCGGCCGCACCTGAGTAGGGCTGTCCCTACCCGCAAGACGCACGCGCGCACCAGGGTGGTCCGGGGGTGTGCTCAATAGCGTTTTCCCCATGACAACTGGGTGGCACGAGGCAGCCGACGCGGTCCGGCTCGAGGCCGTGCGCAAGGAGTACGGCGACGGTGTGGTCGCGCTGGACGGGGTCTCGATCTCCTTCCCGCGCGGCGGGTTCACCGCGGTGATGGGCCCGTCCGGCTCGGGCAAGAGCACCTTCCTGCACTGCGCGGCCGGCCTCGACCGGCCGACGTCCGGCCGGGTCGTGCTCGACGGCCAGGACCTCGACGGGAAGAACGAGACCTACCTGACGAAGCTGCGGCGCGACCGCGTCGGCTTCGTCTTCCAGGCGTTCAACCTGCTCCCGGCGCTGACGGTCGAGCAGAACGTCGTGCTGCCGCTGCAACTGGCCGGCAAGCGTCCGGACAAGCGGCTGGTGGCGCGGATCCTCGCGCACGTCGGGCTCGACGGGCGCCGCAAGCACCTACCCGGGCAGCTCTCCGGCGGCCAGCAGCAGCGCGTCGCGATCGCGCGGGCCCTGGTCACCAACCCCGCCGTGCTGTTCGCCGACGAGCC
>NZ_JBSGJD010000463.1:0-3403 GCF_053605405.1 Amycolatopsis sp. NPDC003861 | reverse complement strand
CCGCGGGCCGGGCGAGCGGCCCGCAGCCGTGCGGCGGCGGGCAGCTCGACCGCCCGCGAAGAACCGGACCGCGTCAGCCGACCCAGCGGCGGTAAGCCGCCAGGTCCACGTTCCCACCGCACACGATGGTCGCCACGTGCTGGCCCGCGAAGCGGTCGCGGTTCTCCAATACCGCCGCGATGCCCAGCGCCGCCGACGGTTCGACCACCAGGCCGGCGTGCTCCAGCAGCAGCCGCATCCCCGCGATGATCGACGTCTCCGAGACGAGGACTGCGTCGTCCGCGACGAGGAGGAGGTCGGCCAGGACCTCCGGGATGGGGCGCCGGCCGGCGACGCCGTCGGCGATCGTGTTCGTCGGGCCCGTGGTGATCACGCGGCCGGCGTGCCACGAGCGGGTCATCGCCGGGGCGCCCTCCGGCTGGATGCCGAGCACCTCGGTGCCGGGGGCGCAGGTCCGCAGCACGTGCCCGACCCCGGTCGCCAGGGCCCCGCCGCCGAGGGCGATCAGGACCGCGTCGAACGACGGGCCGGCGGCCACCAGCTCCAGGCCGATGGTCGCCGCCCCTTCGCACGTTTCGAGGTCCAGGCTGTCTTCGAGCAGCCGGATGCCGTCGCCGCGGGCGATGGCCGCCGCGCGCTCGCGGGCCAGTTCGTGGTCGCCGTCCACCAGTTCCAGGCGGGCGCCCAGCGCGCGGATGCGCTCGAGCTTGGCCGCCGTCGCGTGCCGCGAAGCCACGACCGTGACGTCGAGCCCCCGGTTGCGGCCGGACCACGCGAGCGCCTGGCCGAGGTTGCCCGCGCTGGCGCACACCACCGCCCCGGTGAGCGCACTCGCCACCACTTCGGTGCCGCGGCCCTTGAAGCTCCGCACCGGGTTCGCCGTCTCGAGCTTGATGCTCACCGCGCACCCGAGCACCGGCTCCAGCGCCTCGCAGCGGTACAGCGGCGTGTCGAGGAAGACGGGGTCGATCACCTGGCGGGCCGCCTGGATCCGGCCGAGGTCGAGGCGCGTTTCCGGCACGGCCGAAGCCTAGTGCGCGGGCTGGAACAGCTCCACGAGGTTTCCGGCCGGGTCCGCCAGGAGGATCTGCCGCCCGCCCGGGCCGGACACCACGTCGGTGCGGAAGGTGACCCCGGCGTCGGCCAGCCGCGCGATCTCGGCGTCGAGGTCGGCGACGATCAGGTGGATGCGGTTGCGCCCGGCGGCGGCGGAGTCCGCGGGGGTGGCGCGGGCGCCCGAGCTCGCCGGGCCGGAGAGCAGCAGCCGCAGCGGTCCGCGGACGACGTCGGCGAACGCCGGGGCCGCGCTCATCCGCACCGTGAAGCCCAGGTGGGTGGTGTAGAAGTCGATCGCCGCCGGGACGTCGTCGACGACGTACCGGACACTGGCGTGCTCGGTCATGACCGGGCCTCCTTCTCTTGTGGCACACCGAGTTCCGGCAGCAAGTGCCGGATCCGCCGGTCGAGCTCCGCGGCCGTCTCGGAAAAGGAGCCCGGCTCGGGGATGCTCCAGTGCCGGCGCCGCGGGTGGTGCGGGAACTCCGGGCAGACTTCGCGTACCTTGTCGCACACCGTGACGACGTGGTCGAACCGCCGCCCGGCGACCGTGTCCAGGTGCCGCGGCCGCTGCCCGGTGACGTCGATGCCGAACTCCTCGCCCAGCACCCGGACCGCGGCGGGGTGCAGGGCGGCCTTCGGGTGGCTGCCCGCACTGGTCACCGTGACCACCCCGGCGGATCGCCGGCGCAGCAGAGCTTCGGCGATCGGCGAGCGGGCACTGTTTCCGGTGCACAGGAACAGCACCGCGACCCGCCCGGGCGGCGGGATTTCCGGGCGCAGCGCGGGGTGCAGGGCCACTCCGGTATCGGCCAGCGCGCCGGCGCAGCGGGCGAGATCGAGGTGGTAGTAGCTGTCCCGGCCGTCGAAGCTGCTGCGCGCGGCGGTGACCAAGCCACCGCCGCGCAGCAGCCGCAGGTGGTAGGAGACCAGGTTCTGCGGCTCGCCGACGCGCGCCACCAGTTCCCGGACCCGCAGGTCGCCGCCGGCGAGCGCGGTCAGCAGCGACCACCGCACCGGGTGGGCGGCCAGGCGGACGAACTCGGGTGGCTGGACGGCCATCCCCGGACAGTACATCAAATGGGTTTGATGGAAAAGCGCGTCATGATGGACCCGAGCGAGAGGACGGCGGATGGACGGACTGACCGAAGAGGAGGCCGCGGTCGTCGCGGTGGTGCGGGACTTCGTCGACCGCGACGTCCGGCCGGTGGCGCGGGACCTCGACCACACCGACACCTACCCGGAAGCGCTCATCGAGCGGATGAAGGAACTCGGCGTCTTCGGGCTGGCCGTGCCCGAAGCCTGGGGCGGCACGCCCGTCTCCGCCCGGTGCTACGCCGAGGTCACCGAGGAACTGGCGCGCGGCTGGATGAGCCTCGCCGGCGCGATGGGCGGCCACACCGTCGTCGCGAAACTGCTCGTCGCCCACGGCACCCGCGAACAGCAGGAGCGCTACCTGCCGCGGATGGCCACCGGCGAGGTCCGCGCGACGATGGCGCTCACCGAACCCGGCGGCGGCTCCGACCTGCAGGCCCTGCGCACCACCGCCCGCCGCGAGGGGACGTCCTACGTGGTCGACGGCGCGAAGACCTGGATCACCAACGCCCGCCGCTCGCAGCTGGTCGCCCTGCTGTGCAAGACCGACCCGCACGCCGAGCCCGCGCACGCGGGCATCAGCATCCTGCTCGTCGAGCACGGGCCGGGCTTCGAGGTCTCCCGCGACCTCCCGAAGCTCGGCTACAAAGGGGTCGAGAGCTGCGAATTGTCCTTTTCGGACTTCCGGGTCCCGGTGGCCGCGCTGCTGGGCGGGGCCGAGGGGCGGGGCTTCGCGCAGATGATGCGCGGGCTGGAGATCGGCCGCATCCAGGTGGCCGCCCGCGCCCTCGGCGTCGGGCGGGCCGCGGTCGAGGATTCGCTGCGGTACGCCCAGGAACGCGAGACGTTCGGCAAGCCGATCTGGCAGCACCAGTCGGTCGGCAACCTCCTCGCCGACATGGCCACCAAGCTGGAGGCGGCCCGCCAGCTCGTCCACCACGCCGCCCGCCGCTACGACTCCGGCGAACGCGCGGATCTCGAGGCGGGGATGGCGAAGCTGTTCGCTTCCGAGACGGCGATGGAGATCGCGTTGAACGCCGTTCGCATCCACGGCGGCTACGGCTATTCGACGGAGTTCGACGTCGAACGGTACTTCCGGGACGCGCCGCTGATGATCGTCGGCGAGGGCACCAACGAGATCCAGCGCACGGTGATCACCCGGCAGCTGATCCGGCGGCACCGGCCGGGCTGAGGTGGAGTGAGCGTGGTGGGCCGTGCCGTCTTGGGGGGAGGGGATGGCACGACCCACCAC
>NZ_JBSGJD010000462.1:0-3405 GCF_053605405.1 Amycolatopsis sp. NPDC003861 | reverse complement strand
GTGCGGCCGTCCTGGGCACGCTGCTGCACAGCGGCCTGCGCCGGAAGTCCGGCGGGCATGCGGAAACGTGGCGGATCGCCGACGCGTGGTGGGCGCGGGGGCCCGAGTTCGCGGTCCGGGCGGCGGCCACCATGACCCAAATCGTCCACTCCGACCACTACCCCGACGGCACCGCGCTGCTGGAACGGTGGACGGAGCGGTGCCGCGGCCTGTTCCCCGGGGAATATCCGCTGTTCCGCCGGCTGCGCGCCCTCCTCGCCGCCGCCGGCGATGCCGAGTACGAGGCGGCGACGGCGGCGCTGGCCGCGTTCCGGGCCGAACCGGCCGGCCAGGTGGTGGCCTCCTACCTGGTGCCCACGCGCGAAGACTGGGCCCGCGAGATGCTGGCGGCCACCCGGCCGCTCGGGGAGTTCGGCGTCGACTGGACGGCGGTCCTGCAGGCACTGTCCACCCGGGACCAGCTCGACGCGGTGCCGACCGTGGTGCTCCGCTGGCGGCTCCAGTCCGAAGAGGTCCGCTACACCCTGTTCGACGCGATGGGAGCCGCGTCGGCTCCCCTCTTCGCCCG
Source organism: Amycolatopsis sp. NPDC003861 (assembly GCF_053605405.1). Lineage (NCBI taxonomy): Bacteria > Bacillati > Actinomycetota > Actinomycetes > Pseudonocardiales > Pseudonocardiaceae > Amycolatopsis > Amycolatopsis sp. NPDC003861. The sequence goes on along the minus strand of NZ_JBSGJD010000462.1, from coordinate 2,837 downwards.
CGCCCTCGACGCTGATCCGAGCGGCGGCGACTCCCGCAGGTTCTTGCTGTCCGTGCTGGCCGGCCTGCCCGGCGACGAAGCGTTCGAGCTGCTGGTGACGCGGCTGGGGCAGAAACACGTGCAGCCGGTCGTCGCCGCCGGGATGGCCGGCACGCCGGAGCGTGCGGTCCGGCTGCTGGCGCAGGCCGCCACCGCGCAGGCGGCGTACGCCGAAGAGGCGAACTTCCTGCTGCGCAGCCATGTCGCCGCCCATCCGGACATCGCGGCCGGCGTTCTGCCCGATCTTGGCGTCGCAGAGCGGGCGCTGGTCGAACGCGCGCTGGCGGGCGAAGAGCGGCTGCCGTCCGTGGCCGACGAGGCGCTCCCGCGGGTGCTCGCCGACCCACCGTGGGCTTCGAGCCGCACCCGGCGCGAACCCACCGTCCTCAGTGGACTTTCGGTTCCGGCCGAGCCGAAACTGGTGTGGGCCCCCGGCGAACAGGCCGAGTGGGCGGAGTGGCACACGCGGCTGCACCGCGGCCTGTACGGCGGCTGGCAGCGCGCGGCCGAGGAGTACGACGCCGGGAAGCTGTACGCGCCGGACGGGCCCACCCTGTTCGTCAAAGCCCCGGACGACTGGGTGCGCGAGCGGCTGGCCGCGTGGCGCCCGGCCGAGGCGTGGGACGGGGAGATCTGGGGCCGCGTCCTGGCGAGCCGTCACGGGCTGCTCGCCTACCGGCCGCTGCTGGCGATGGCGGCGGCGCACCCGGGCCACCGCGGCGAAGTGCTGCTGCCGTACGTGAGCCCGGAAATCGCGCTGCTGATGGCGGACTGGCTGGTCCGGCTGAAGAAGGCCCGGGAGGTCGCGCTGGCGTGGCTCGGCCGGCACCTCACCGACGCCACGAGGTTCCTGGTCCCGGTGGCGCTCGGCCCGGCCGGCGCGAACCGGCGCACCGCCGAAGCCGCACTGCGCGCCCTGGCGAAGAGCGGACACGAAGAGGCGGTGTCCGCGGCGGCCGCCCACCACGGCGCGGAGGCGGCCGAGGCCGTCGCCGAACTGCTCGTCACCGACCCCCTGGAAGTCCTGCCGGTGCGCCTGCCGGTCCCCGGCGCGTGGGCGGATCCGGCAGTGCTGCCCCAGATCCGCGTCCGCGGCGGCGAGCAGGCCCTGCCCGACCGCGTGATCCCGCACGTGCTCATGCTGTTCGCGCTGTCGACGCCCGACGAGGTCTACCCGGGGGTGGTGCACCTGCGCGACTTCGCGGACACGGCGTCGCTGGCGGAGTTCGCGTGGGGACTGTTCGGCCGCTGGCGGGCCGCGGACTACCCGGCCAAGGACAGCTGGGTGCTCACCGCACTGGGTCTCTTCGGCGACGACGACGTGGTGCGCAAGCTGAGCCCGCTGATCCGGGCGTGGCCGGGCGAAGGCGGCCACGCCCGCGCGGCCGCGGCCCTCGACGTCCTGGCCGGCATCGGCACGGACTTCGCGTTGCTGCACCTGAATTCCATCGCGCAGAAGGTGAAGTTCAAGGCACTGAAGCTCCGAGCCCAGGAGAAGATCGCGGCGGTCGCCGAGGGCCTCGGCCTGTCGGCCGAGCAGCTGGCCGATCGCCTGGTCCCGACACTCGGCCTCGACGAGGCAGCCACGGCAGTGATCGACTACGGCCCGCGCCGATTCGTGGTCGGCTTCGACGAACAGCTCAAACCGTACGTCACAGACCCGGACGGCAAGCCCCGCAAAGCATTGCCGAAGCCGGGTACGAAGGACGACGCCGAACTCGCAGCGGCGGAGTACAAGCGGTTCACGGCGTTGAAGAAGGACGTCCGCACGGTCGCGGCAGAGCAGATTTCCCGCCTGGAGTCGGCCATGGTCCAGGGCCGCCACTGGCCGGCGGCGGAGTTCACCGAGCTCCTGGCCGGCCACCCCCTGCTGGTCCACCTGGTCCGCCGCTTGGTCTGGCGCACGACGGCGGGCCAGACGTTCCGCTGCGCGGAGGACGGAACGTACGCCGACATCCACGACGAGCAGTACGCCCTCCCCGAGACGGCCGAGGTAGGCGTGGCCCACCCCCTGCAGTTCGCCGAGGAGCTGGCGACCTGGTCGGCCCTGTTCGCGGACTACGAGATCCTCCAGCCGTTCCCCCAACTCGGCCGCCCGGCGGCGCGCCTGGAGGAGGCGGAGAGGTCGGCCACCAGGTTGAAGAGGTTCGAGAACCACACGGTCCCCACGGGCAAGCTCCTGGGCCTGACAAAGAAGGGCTGGCATCGAGGCCCAGCCCTGGACAACGGCGTCGAGGCCTGGCTCCTCCGCCCCACCCCCGACGGCGGAGCAGTGGTCCTCAACCTCGACCCGGGCATTTTGGTCGGACTGCCGGCGGAGGAACCCGAGCAGAAGCTCACGGACATCTGGCTGGACGAGAAGGGAGAAGGAGCTTGGAGCCCCCAGGGAACGCGAGTATTCGGCGAACTCGACCCGGTAACGGCCTCAGAGCTCCTAGCCGAGCTGACCGACCTGACCCACTGACCGCCGCCCACAACCCGACCGACCTCTGAAGGGGGTTGCGGTGTAACGCCTCCACCCACGCCCGGCCGCCAGGCCCGCTCCGGTCGGCCGCCGGGGCCGGCTCCGTGCAGGCCGCTCCGGGCAGGCCGCCCCGGCCGGTCCGGGGGGGCCGGGCGAGACGGGCCGGTCCAGCCGGGCTTGCCCGGGCCGCCAGGCCCACCCGGTCCGGGCAGACCGCCAGACGACCGATCCAGGCAGGCCACCCCAGCCGGTCCGCGGGCCGGGCGAGACGGGCCGGTCCAGCCGGGCTTGCCCGGGCCGCCGGGCACGTCCGGTCCGGTCTGCTCGCTCGGAC